>JAMOAF010000579.1 GCA_023621895.1 Planctomycetota bacterium | reverse complement strand
GTTTCCCCGTGCAAAGACGAGGGTGGAGACGGTATTTGGTGGCGGAGTCGTGTCGGAAGGGCAGAAGAACAGGGGTACCGGGAGACCGCAGACATTCTTGCCCGCAGTTGAGTAGAAATCGCCGTTTACGAGCGTCCAATCGATTTTCGCGTCCAGTCCGGATTGCTCAATAAACGGAAAGATGAACGCGGACCAGCCGCATTGATGCGGCGAGATCGGTTTGTCCTTTGCGGTTCCGTCGCTTCTGCCTGAAGTGATGCCGGGGGGCAACATCTGCTTCGTGTCATGATGCAAGTGCAGCGCCAAACCGATCTGTTTGAGGTTGTTGGTGCACTGGCTCCGCCGTGCCGCCTCCCGGGCCGCCTGAACAGCCGGCAGCAGCAAGGCGATCAAGATTCCGATGATGGCGATCACCACCAAGAGTTCGACGAGCGTGAATCCGCGCGCCCTTAAGAAATGGATACCCCGTTTCATCGCTAGATCCTCCCCAAGAAAAGAAAACATGCGAACAGAGAACGTACCGCAGGTTGATCCCCGCCCGGGCGGCGCCCCGCTTTCAAATGCAGAACTGATGGAACAAGACGCCGCAGAGCAGTTACAGACAAGCGCACTTATTTTCGGCGCGCCGGCCCCGCCTGTCAATTGCCTTTTGCGAAAAACCATAGATCAAAATGCGCAACAACTCTGCCACGGCGGGCTTTGAGGCAAGGTTCAAAATCCAAGGTTCAAGACCCAAGTTCCGCCAATTCGGTGCTCCCAGCGAGCGGCCGAATCTTACACATTTGGTCATTGGGAATTGAATCTTGAACCTTGCCGGCTTTGACTACGGACCCGAAGCCGCCGGGGCCGGTGAATTCGAAGCTGAAGGACTGAACGGCCAGTCCGCGGCGATCGTCTTCCCCACTTCCGGCTGGTGCCACAGCGAGCGCCAATACGCCTCGTCCGTCGCGTAGACGTCGATTGCGTCTTTAGCCGAATCGAAACCCGCCGGCAGTATGCCATAAGACTTCAGCTCGCGGATGTAGTGCTGATTCGGCCGGAAGCCGGGCATGTCGAACCGTTTGACGGTCTGCAAACGCTTGCCGCCAAGCGAGATCGCGGCAAGGATCGCCTGGTAGTCGCCGTCCTCCCGACTGGCGAACACGGCGGTCTGCTGCTCAGGGCCGCCCTCCGCGGATTTTCCCCGGCACCAGCCGTACCCCCCCGCTGAACTGACCAGCGGCGCCATCAGGATCAGCGATTTTTCGGGCTGCGTGAGGTTGTAGAGGTTCAGGCAGTAATCCGGAACGTTCGCGTATCCGGTCCTCGTGTGCAGCGCCCGGACTTTGCGGATTCGCGGCCCGAGCCCGGTCAAAACGGTCGTCGGCCGGCCGCCGCCGCCCTCGTTGAGGGGCTGTCCACCATAAAGCCGGGGGCCGGTGACGACGCTGTCGCGATCATCTTTCGGGGGCGCCGGATGGCAGGATGCGCAGCGGCGCTCCAGCACGGCCATCGGGATTGTCACGGCCGCCGTGCCGGTCTCAAGCGCCGCGTAGGTGCCCGGATACGCCGCTCCGCAGTCGAGCCACAGCCGCACCAGGTTGCGCTCGGTCGCGGAAAGCCGCACGTCGTAATGGCCGCCATCGATCAGCTTCATCAGCGGACTGGCCCCCGATCCGAGCCGGCGCGGCGGGCGATTGCCGTCTTCGAGATAGCCCCAGCCGTCGTTGATTTGGTCCCGGGCAAACAGCGTGTAGTAGCTCTGCGAGAACCACTCGTTGTGATCGCCCGTCAGGATCACTTTCCCTTCGGGTTTTTCCGCCGAGTGGCACGCCACGCAGTGCCGGTTCCAGATCGGTTGTATGTCGCGGGGATAATCGATCACCTCCGGCACGCCCGCGGTGGGTTCCGGCCTCTGCGACCGGCGTTCCAGGGCGAATGGCGCGTGCTGGGGCGGCGCGGCCTCCATTCGCGGCTCGTGGCAACCGACGCAGCCGAGCGTTTCGCCCGGCATCACCGTGAAGAAGCTCTGCATGTTCTTGACCGAGAGGTCATTCTCATCCAGCGCCACCAGGTACAGGCTCCGCAGTGCGGGCACTTCGATCGAGGCCGAGCCGTCGGCATCGACCGGCACGCTGCCCAGAATCCGCTTGAGGGTGAACGTGCCGTTCATGCTCATGCTCTGCTGCATCCCGCTGAAGTTGACCGGCTTGGGAAGCTGTTCGAGGACGAGCAGCTTCTTGATCTCGCCCGGCCTGACGCCCTCCATGTTGCGGCCGCGATAGACATCGCGGACAAACACGCGCCCCGTCGCCTGGCTTGGGTCCGAGCGCGGGGCAATCACGCGCTCCCGCGGCCGCGGTCGCAGGAGGCGCGGTTCGTGAAGCATCGTCTCGGCCTCGTAGAGCGTTTGCGTCCGTCCCTGGCGATCCATCAACAGCAGGCTGTTGACGTGAGCCACAAGGAAACAGTCGGCCGAGAGCGGGTACGGATCGCGAAAGCCTTCCGCGCCGCCCATCCAGCCGTTGGCCAGGGCGATTTTCGGACTGATTTGCCGGGCGCGGAGAGGCTCGTCGGGGCCGGCCTGGCAGTCGACCACGACAATATTCCCATCGTGCTCGCGATTGCCGTGGTGCGGCGAGAAGGTCGCCACCACCTGCGCGGTTCCCGGAATCGGCTTCGCGTCGATCATCAACACCCACGGATCGGACGTCGAATTGCCGTAGTAGAGCATCTGACCCGTGCCGTCGGGATTCATCGTCCACAAAGCATGAAACTTCGACGGATCGCGATCGACGTATTCCCAGCGGGTGTACATGATCCGGCCGTCGGGCATGACCGACGGCGTGTTCTCATGCACGATGTTCGAGGAAAGGGGGCGGAGGTTGCGCCCGTCGGCGTCCATCCGGTGCAACGTCGCAACCGGCGTGTACCAGCAGGCGACGAACCGCTTGCACCGCGACGAGCAGAAAAGGATGCCGCCGTCGGGCAGATAAGTCGGCTCGATGTCGTCGTAGGGGCCGTCGGTCAACTGCCGCAGCCCGCTCCCGTCGCGGTTGATCTCGTACAGGTGGAAGTGCTTCGTTCCGCCGGGCCGGTACGAGAAGAGAATCCTCTCGCCGTCGTAATCCACTTGCGGATCGCGGATCGACCCCTCGCGATCGTCGAGGAGGACCGCCGGCTGCCGGGTCCGCAGGTTCAGCTTGCACAGCCGCGACCCGCCGGGCGCGTACATCATTCTCTTCGGGTCCAGCGACCAGTGGCCGAAGTTGGCGTAGTAATGGCCGTCCTCGTAAAGCCTTCGCACCGCAAAGACGACCTCTTCCGCGCCGCCGCTCGCTTCGAGGGCTTTCGCGACAAGGTCGGCCTCTTGGCTCGCCTTGGCCGTGCTCTTGACCGCGGCGGGGCTTTCTCCCGCGCTGCCGGACGCCGCCAATGCCGCCCACACCAGGCTCAAGGCCGCCAGGACCCAACAATCCGCCGCGCGATGCCTCATCGCATGTGCTCCTTGCCTCTACTTGAATTGCATCGAAAACAAGTCCGCGTTTTCCAGGACGAACCGCAGCCGCACGGGCCTGCCGGCCAGCGCGCCCAGGTCGCCGCCTTGCCACGAGACGGCCTGCTCGATCCGATCGCCGGTGATCGGCGCACACTCTGCCAGCGCCAGCCCCGGCAGCGGCCTGCCGCCGGCGTCCTGAATTTCAACCCGGGTCCGCCCTTTGCTGGCGATGTTCAGGGAGAGGTTCGAGCCGGAAAATACGAGCGGCCTGGTGACCAGCGTCCCCTCGCCATCGGCGTGGACCGATACGAACCCGTCGGTGCGGAACGTGAAGCGGCGGACGCGGCTCCCCGGTCCGGCGTAATAGGCCTCCGTGGCGTAGACGGATAGCTCGCGCTCGTCGCCCGGCAGTTGCAGCAGGCCCCAGGTCATGTAGTTGCTGCGGTTGCCGTCGCGATCCTTGGGCGCGGTGATAGGAATCAGCTCTTCGCCCCAGCGGCGGAAGAGCACGCCGTCGCGGCTTGTCATGAACACCGGTTCCACCTGCTGGGTCTTGGGCTGGAACCGCGTGGGAAAACCGACGAGCAAATGGGGCGCGCGGAAGTAGGGCTGGATCGCGTTGGTATAGAGGTGTTCGTCCGGCGAGTCCACGTACCGCAGATCGGCCTGGTTTTCCCAGTTGATGAAGTCTTGTGAAGTCGCCGTGCGGATGGCGCGAACGCTCTCCGGTTTGCCAGCGCCCCCGACCGGGCGGCCAGGGGTGAAGATTCGCCAGTAGGCCCGGTACTGGCCGCGGGCGGCGTCCCAAAATGCCAGGTTCTGCGAATCGAACGCGCCGGCCGTGATCACGGCGGCCGACATCATCGTCCAGTGAATCCCGTCGGCCGACTTCAGCGCGTTGAGGCAGCCCCGCGTCTTGCCGTCGATCACGGCCGATCCGCCGGCCAGCGCCTTGTATCGGGCGTCGGGCGCGGCGGCGGGATTGGCGTCTTTGAACGGCGTGAAGTTGTGCGTGCCCGGCCCGGCCCAGACGATGTTGTTTCGCTTCGAACCGCCAGATTCGAACAGGCCCAGCTCCGGTTTCTCCCACTTCACGCCGTCGGCGCTCTCGGCGCAGCAGGCAAACTCCGCGTGGGCCGCCTGCCGTGTCTTTTCGTCGAAATGCGAGCCGCGGTAGTACATGCGGAAGCGGTCGTCGTCGCGAAACAGCGTGTAGTAGGCCGACGTGTTCCCTTCCCACGGCTCGTCGCACACCAGGGCCACCTCGCGCGGCGCCGGTTTGTGCAGCTTCAACTCCGCGCCCACCAGGCTCGCAATGAGAAAGTCGTCGACGAACAACTCGCGCCGCGAGCCCAGCTCGATCGGCGCAGTGCCGGCCGGCGGTTCACCCGCCCCCGCCGCGCCGCCCGGTCGGCGGGCCGCCAATGCAGCCAGGGCCAATCCCTGCCAAAGAACATCACGGCGGGTGATCTTGTGCAGCGCCAGATTGGGAGTTGTCATGGCAGCCGTCCTCCAACTTGCCAAAACGCGGTTGAACGGTAAATAGCTGCCGTCAAGTGTAGTGCCGGCGCCGGCCGTCGGCAACGCTGGCGGCCGTCCCCATTTTCACGGCAAGCACCGTTGCCGTGCGCGAGGAGACGCCCCAAGTGCCGCGAAAATGGGGCGGCGCCTGCTGCGCTCGTCCGTGAACGCTCACCAGGCCGGGCAATTCCCGCAACTGCTTGACGCCGATCGGACGCCCAGCTTATGGTATGCACTGCGGATGCAATCGTTGACGGGGACTGCCCGGTTTTCGCGGCGAATATCGCCGCCGGATAGCGCAAGTCGCCAGCGTGCCGCGAAGATGGGACGCCAGCCCCTTGCGCCGCCCCAGCTCACCGAGGAATCAGATCATGCACGTGATCCACTGTCTCTCGCCTCGCGGCTGGGCGCCATTGGCGACCGCCCTGGCGGCCGCATTGGCTTTCAACGCACTCCTGATTGCACAAGCCCAGTCGCCGGGCAAGACCGCCGCGGCGGCGAGGGGCCCGGAGGAGGGCGGCGGCCCGTCCGATGCGCTGCTTGCTTCCGCCTTGATGCCCGGGCTTCAAGACGCCGCGCCGCCGGAACCCGAGAGACTCTCGCTTTGGTCGGGCCGGGCGCCTGTCGGGGAGGGACAGTCCGAGGCGGTCGACGCCTTCATCACGGTCCATCGGCCGCCGCCGGGAACCGCCAACGGCGCGGCCATCGTGATCTGCCCGGGCGGCGGGTATGGCGGCCTGGTCAGCGGCGCCGAGGGGCATGGCATCGCCGCCTGGCTCGGCGCGCACGGCATCGCGGGCATCGTGCTCGAATATCGGCTCCCCAAGGGCAGGCCCTTCGTGCCGCTCTTGGACGCCCAGCGGGCGATCCGCACGGTCCGGGTGAACGCCAAGAAGTGGGGCATCGATCCGGCCCGCATCGGCATCATCGGATTCTCGGCGGGCGGGCACCTCGCCTCCACCGCCGGCACGCACTTCGACGGCGGCGAGCCCCAAGCGGCTGATCCGATCCAGCGCGTAAGCTGCCGCCCGGATTTCGTCATCCTGGTCTACCCCGTCGTCACGATGGGCGAGAAGACCCACGGCGGATCGAAGCGCAACCTGCTCGGCCCCGATCCGAAACCCGAGATGGTGGACCTGTTTTCCAACGAGAAACAAGTGACTGGCCGGACGCCGCCGATGTTCCTGGCTCACGCCAAGGACGACAAGACGGTCCCGGCGGACCACAGCCGGATGCTTCACGAGGCGCTCAAAGCGCGCCACGTGGCGACGGAGTACCTGGAGCTGCCCAGCGGCGGCCACGGGCTCAATGGCTATAAGGGGCCGATGTGGGATGCCTGGCAGAGCGCGGCGCTGGAGTGGCTGGCCGGGCAGAAGATGATTCGTTGACCTGGCGTGTTCGCCGTGAAAACGTGGCGGTACTTTCGCACTGGACTTGGTTTGTAGAGGAGCATGGCGACCATGAACCGCATTTCGCGCCGTGGTTTTCTCAAGCGATCGGCGGCGGTCTCCTCGGGCGTGTGGGCGGGGCTTGGCTGGAGTGCCTCGCTCCGGGCGGCCGGCGCCAACGACGCCGTCCGCCTGGGGGTGGTGGGCGTGGGCTCGCGGGTCAAGTCGGGCGGCATGGGGCGGAACGAAATCCGCCATTTCCGCGCCATGCCCGGCGTGCGCGTTGTCGCGCTCTGCGACGTGGATAGCGCGAACCTCGGCCCGGAGGTGGAACAACTCCGCAACAGCAACCAGCCGGTGGCCGCCTACGCCGACGTCCGCAAGCTTCTCGACAATAAAGACATCGACGCGATCGTCGTCACCACGCCCAACCACTGGCACGCGCTGGTGACGATCTGGGCCTGCCAGGCCGGCAAGGACGTGTACGTGCAGAAGCCCGCCTCGTACAACATCTTCGAAGGCCGGCAGATGGTCAACGCGGCGAGGAAATATGGCCGGATCGTTCAATGCCCCAATGGTTCGCGCTCGCCCAACGGCGGCGCGGAGGCCTTGGACTACATCCGCCAGGGGAACCTGGGAAAGGTCCTCGTGATCCGCGGCCTGCGTTTCGGACCGCGCGGCAGCATCGGCAAGGTCGGCGGCCCGCAGCCGCTCCCGGCAACGGTGGACTACGATCTCTGGTCCGGCCCCGCCCCGATCGCCGAGCTGGCGCGGCAGAATCTGCACTACGACTGGCACTGGAACTGGCTGTATGGCAACGGCGAGCTGGGCAACTGGGGCATTCACCTGCTCGATGGCTGCCGGATGGCCGCCGGCGGCGGGATGCCGCGCCGCGTGATCAGCATCGCCGGGCGATTCGGTTATGAAGACGACGGCCAGACCCCCAACACGCACGTCATCTTCTATGACTACGAGCCGGCGCCGGTGCTGTTCGAACTGCGCGGCCTGCCCAAGGACAAATCGTTCCTGAAAAACGGCGCGGTTGGGAAAGACTCTTGGGGCGCCGGCGCGATGGACGCCTACCAGGGAATCTCGGTGGGCAAGGTGATCCATTGCGAGAACGGCTACGTGGTCGGCAGCGTCAGCGAGCACGCGGCCTTTGACAACAGCGGCCGGCAAATCAAGAAGTTCCAGCCGGCAACGCCAGAGCTCGGCGAGAACTTCATCGAAGCAGTCCGCAGCCGCCGCGCCGCCGATCTGGCGGCCGACATCCTCGACGGCCACCTCTCGGCCGCGCTGGTCCACCTGGGCAATATTTCACACCGCGTCGGCCGGACCGTGCCCGAGCACGAGATCGGCGAGCGGGTCGGGGGGAACAGGGAATTGGCCGCGGCCTACCAACGGCTCCAGGCCCACCTGTCGGCCAACGGGGTCGATTTAGACAAAACGCCCGCCACGCTCGGAGCCATGCTCACGTTCGATTCTCAGACCGAGCGGTTTGTCGGCGAGCTGAGCCAGCCGGCGAACGAATTGGTGGCCCGGCAGTATCGCCGGCCGTTCGAGGTTCCGCAACAGGTATAGGCAAACGTCTCCGCGGGGAACGTTCGCTTGGTGTCGTGAACAAACCGCAGCAAAGGACAAACAGATGACCTTCCGAAATCATCCGCCGGCCTGCAAGGCGTCGCGGCGCGAGTTTCTCGCCATCGGAATCGCCGCCGCCGCGGGCGCCGGCGCCGTTTCGTCTCTTGCGGCCGCGGCGCCGGTCAAGGCCAGGATGCGGATCGGCCTGGCCACGTACAACTGGGGGAAGGACTGGGACATCCCCACGCTGATTGCCAACTGCCACAAGGCCGGTCTGGCCGGCGTGGAGCTGCGCACGAGCTCGAAGCACGCGCACGGCGTGGAAGTGACGCTCAGCGCCCGCGAGCGCGCCGAGGTCAAGGCGCGGTTTGCCGGCAGCCCGGTGCGGATCGTGAGCATCGCTTGCAGCGAGCGGATGGACTGGCCGCAGCCGGAGCAGCTCAAGGCGGCGATCGAGGCGTCCAAG
>JAMOAF010000162.1 GCA_023621895.1 Planctomycetota bacterium | reverse complement strand
GTACAAGGGGAACTGTCGCAGTGGAGAATCGAGCGAATCGGCGACTGCAATCCAACTCCCACGACTGGTTAAGAGTCTCTGAATGGCAAAAGCGAAACCGAAAAAGCGGCTGGAAGGGCGAGCAACTCGAAGCGCGAAATCGACCAGGCCGGCCGAGCCTCTCGAGCCTCCTCCCAGCAGCCTCGAGGACCTGCTGGAGGAACAGGCCCGGCTCGATCGGCAACTGGTCGAGATGCTGAACGAGCGCGCCAAGACGATGGTTGAGATTGCCCTCACTCGCAAGCAAGCGGGGCAAGCGCCGTTTGTTTTTGCGGAGGAGGAGGAGCGGATCTCACGCGCCGTGGCGGCCAACCCCGGACCGCTCCCCAACGAGGCAATCCGCGCCGCTTTGCGCGAGGCGGCCGGCGGATGCCGCTCGCTGGTCCGGGAGCTCCGCGTGGCCTTTCTCGGGCCGCTCTATACGTACAGCCATTTGGCAGCCATCTTGTACTTTGGCCAATCGGTCGAATTGGCGCCGGTTGGCAGCATTGCGGCCGTCTTCGAGGAGGTGAATCGCGGTCAGTCCGACTTCGGCCTGGTGCCGATCGAGAACTCAACCGATGGGCGAATCGCCGATACGCTGGACATGTTCACGAGGCTGCCCCTGAAAATCTGCGGGGAAGTCGAGCTGGAGATCCACCATTTTCTTCTGGGCAAGTGCGCCCGCGACGAGGTCCACGAGGTCTACAGCAAACAGCAGCCGCTGAGCCAGTGCCGCAACTGGCTGGCGAGGCACTTGCCGGCGGCGAGGCCGATCGAAGTGACCAGCACGTCGACGGCCGCCCAGTTGGCCTTGGAAAAACCGGGAGCGGCCGCGATTGCCAGCCTTCAGGCCGGGATGCATTACGGCCTCGACGTGATTGCCGAGCGGATCGAGGACCACCCGAACAACACAACCAGGTTTGCCGTCATCGGCGATCATGCCACCGGCCCGACCGGAAACGATCGCACGGCGATCCTGTTCCAGACAGAGCACCGCTTCGGTGCTTTGGTGGACGTGCTCGGCGTCTTCAAGCGAAGTGAACTGAATCTCACGTGGATTGAGTCGTTTCCGGTTCCCGATTGCGCTCGGACCTACCTGTTTTTCGTCGAGATTGAGGGGCACGAGAGCGAGAAACCGATGCAGCGATGCTTTCAATCGCTCCGAACCCGGACGCTGCGGCTGGAAATCCTCGGTTCGTTTCCAGCGGCCGTGCGACGAGAATAGTCTTTGGATGCGCCAAATTTCGGCCCTAAGATGAAAATTGGGCTGGACCTAGGGCTAGAAATCGTGCATTATCCGGCCCTCCCTCGGGTGGCTACCAGGAATATTGGTGAGCTTTTCCCTCGAGCGGCCTCGCGGCGCTCTCTCCAGGATGTCTGGTCATGTCTGGTCGTCGGTGGAAAGGAGTCAATTTGATGATCCGGCTTCTTTTTGCCGTTGTCTGTGCCGTTGCCCTTGGCGGCTGCAAAGGCTCGGAGGCCAGGATTCCAATCGATCCGTTCTACGGACAAACGAAGATCCCCCCTCCGGGCACCGGCCAGATGTCGCGCCGGCCCGCTGTCGATCCCTACTATCCCCATCGAGCTGCCACTGCCCCCCAGGGCGTCCCGCAGGCCTCGGAAGGACTTGCCGCCACTTCGGAGGCCGCGTCCGGAGCGGCTTCCCCACCTGGGCCTGCCGAAGCGAACACTGCACCACCGCCCGCTGGGCAATTGGCCGGGCAGCCCAAGGGCGATCAGATCGAGATTCCCGGCTCCGCCCGGCGGAGCATTCCCATTGGCAGCGAAGCGACCGTTGCCAGTCCTTCGTCCCTTGCCGCAAGCCCGCCCTCGCGGCCGGCCGCCGCCGCACCCAGCGCCGCGGCGTCCCCCGGGCCGCCGAAAGCCCCCGAGCGGATCGTTCAGACAATTGCCCCCCGCGGCGAGGACGTTGCTCGCCAAGGGCCCGCCGTCTACCCGCCGCCGACCGTCACGCGCGGCGGCTCCGCCGGCGCCGCCGGCGGAGCGGTCGATATCATGGACCTGCCGCCGGTCCGCAGCGGTGCGGAAGTGCGCCGCGATGACCGGGTAGAGCTTGCCTCTGCCGTTGCCCCCGCTTCGAAGCCCAAGGCTGCCGCGGCGGCTGTCGCGGAAGAACCGCTCGCCCGCAACAAAAAGCCGGATCCGCTCGGCGACTACGGGTACAGCACCGACTATCGCCGCCTTCGAGGCCGTCTGGAATATCTCGAGAAGGAACAGTGTTGGAAGCTGCGTTACATCCCGATCGACGGCGCCACCGACCAGTATGGCGGCAGCGTGGTTCTCGAACAGTCCGGCGCGCTTGCCGGTTTCCGGCGCGGTGACCTGGTGGAAGTTCGCGGCGAGTTGAGCGCTCGGGCTGCGGACGGCAAGGACTTCGCCCCGGCGTACCAGGTGGCAGACATCCGCGCTTTGGGCCACTGATCGCGGCGCTGCCCAAGCCGGGTCATTTTGCTGGACGCTCTTCGTGCGTGCCGAGCCACGGATTGACCGCCGGCTCGTAGGGGCAGAGTTCGGCCTGGTTGAAGAAGATGTCCATCTCGCGCAACGCCGATTCGGGGCTGTCGGAGGCATGGACGAGGTTCATCTGCTTGCTTGAGCTGAAGTCCCCCCGGATCGTTCCCGCCGCGGCTTCCAGCCCGTTGGTGGCGCCCACCAGGTTGCGGACGACGGCCACGGCCTCGGGACCTTCGACGATCATGGCCACGATCGGGCTCCGGGTGATGAACGACTCGAGTCCGGGGTAGAAGGGCTTCTGGAGATGCTCGGCGTAGTGGCGGCGGGCGAGCTCCGGGGTCACGCGCATCAGCTTCATGGCGATGATGTTCAGCCCCTTATCCTCCAGCCGAGCGATCACGCGGCCGGCCAGGCGGCGCTCGATGCAGTCCGGTTTCAAAAGAACGAGTGTTCTTTCCGACATGGCGACCCTCCATTGTCTTGGCAGTTTAAGGGGGGGAATTCTAGAGGAATCTGGCGGCGCTCTCAAGCCGACTGGACGATCCGGACTCATCAGATTTGCCGCATTTGCCGATATTTCTGATATTCGCGGTAAGTTGCGACGGCTGGGAGTCTGTCCACTTACGCGCGAAAACCGTCAGGTGCCCAGCGCCGTCGAGCATTTCCCGACTGCTGGCGGCTGTCCGACACCTGCGGCGGACTGCCGCATCGGCGGCGAAGAACAGACCCACGCTTGCACGCCCCGGGGGGCGAGATGAATACTCTCAGGATTCGACGCGAGCCGGCTCGACCTGCGCGCCTGCTCCGCAATGCGTGCGCCCTGAGCCTGATGGTGTTGGGCGCTGCCAGCCTGCTCGAGCCGGCATGGGCTCAGCATCGCCGAGGGGATGATCCGGCGCAGTCTTATGCCTCTGATTGGGTAACTGTATCCCCCTCGCTTCGTCCGGCTTCGAGTGGGGCTGCGCCCTCGGTGTCCGGCGCACTGTTCGGCCGGCCGGCTGCCGACTCTTCCGCGTCCGCCGGTGCGCTGTTCTCCTCGCTTGAAGATTCGATGGACGAACCGGCCGATCTGGCCATGCAGCGGCGAGGCTTTGACACGGAAGCACCACCCGAACTGGACGACGTTTGGGACTGGCAATTGCTCCCCGACGGGCTGATCTACCGTTCGTATCTTGCCGGCGTGAAAGAACCGCGATTTGCCAGCCAATGGGTTCATGACGTGCATCAAGGCTGGCTGTGGGACGTGGCGCTTGGCGGCCGGGTAGGAATCTTGCGCTACGGAACGGCCGAGGCGGACCGCCCGCATGGCTGGCAGCTTGATATTGAAGGGGCCGGAATGCCGCGTCTGGACCTTCAGCGGGAGCGTGACGTGGTCAGCGCCGACTTCCGTTTCGGCATTCCCTTGACCTATGGCCGGGGGCGTTACCAGGCGAAATTCGCCTACTACCACCTCAGTTCGCATCTGGGCGATGAGTACATGGTTCGTAACAATACCCTGGACCGGATCAATTTCTCGCGCGACGTGTTGGTTTGGGGGCATTCGTTCTATTGGACCGACGACTGGCGGCTCTACGCTGAAGCGGGTTGGGCTTTCCAGTGCGACGGGGGCTCGAGGCCCTGGGAATTCCAGTTCGGCGCCGACTACAGCCCGGCAGGGCCAAGCGGGATGCGGGGGGCGCCTTTCTGGGCGATCAACGGCCACCTGCGGCAGGAATTCGATTTTGGCGGCCATCTTGCCGTGCAAACGGGATGGCAGTGGCGGGGCCACTCGGGGCATCTCTTCCGGATCGGCATGCACTACTTCCAAGGCATGAGCGACCAATGGGAATTCTTCAACAAGTTTGAAGACAAACTCGGCTTCGGCATCTGGTACGACCACTAACGGCGCGCCGCCGGCGAGAGCCTGGCGGATCGTTGTCAGCCGTCAACCGTCAGAAATGTCTCCATCCGGATCGAAAGTCGCTCGCAAGGGTGGGGCTCGGCAAGCGCGGATCAAGAACCATCAAGCCACCGGTCGTTGATGGAATAGACGTTACGCGCGGCGGGCCGCGGCCGAAAACTCCCCGGCGCTATAGTCAGCCTTTTCAGTTTCGCTTGCCGGTTCAACGCCAAGCACTGCCACCGCGCCCGGCGGTTGGCGCCGGTTTGTTTCCGCGACCGGTAAAGTCTCGCCCAACGTCTAACTCTCGTTGATCGTGACGTCATGAACTTAAGAGATTTCCAGTCGCGGTTTGCTGTCGTATACCGATCACAAACCCTGTCCACGATGCCGGCTGCCAGCGGGAGAGCGGCGGCCGAAAGACAGCAAGAATGGGGTTGGCCAGTTCAAGAATCACCTGGCGAAACACTTTCCTTTTGCATTGGGGGTTGCGATGCGATTAGTCCAATGGTTCTCTTTACCGGCGGCAATCCTGGCGTATTGCTGCACGGGGGCGCTCGGCGAAAGCGGCTCGTATCTGCCGGTTTCGTACGCCGCGCCTGAGCCCGCCGCCGCTGCCAGCGGCCGGGCGGTCGACGATGAATGTTACCCTGCCAGGACAGGAGGCTCGACTTGCGACGGCGGTTGTTCGAGCTTGAATGCCTGTTCAGGTTGCGGCTCGGGATCGGTGTGCCTCTTCCCGTGCCGGTGCACGGGCGATCCTTGGACCCTGCAAAGCTACCTGAACGACGAAAGTTCCTGCTACCGCTACGGCGGCTGGGTCTCGGCGGGCGGCTACGTGAACGCCCACGGCGCCGACAACAACGGCCCGATCGGTTTCCGAGAAGTCGGCGACGAGTTCACGGTCGACCAGGTCTGGGGTTTCTTCGAGAGAACGACCAACACCGGCGGATACGGCTGGGACTGGGGATTCCGCACCGACTTCGTTTTCGGCGTGGACGGCCCCGACACCCAGGCCTTCTTCAGCCATCCCGACGCCTACGACAATTCCTGGGATGCGTCGGGCTACTACGGGTCGGCCCTGCCGCAGTTGTATGCCGAGCTGGCCGTCAACAACCTGTCCGTGAAGATGGGGCACTTCTTCACGATCTTGGGTTACGAGAGGGTTCCCGTAATCGACAACTTCTTCTACTCGCACAGCTATTGCCACGCCTTCGGTGAGCCGTACACCCACACCGGCGTGCTTGCCGAATACTCATGGAACGACATGACGTTCTGGGGCGGTTGGACGCAGGGCTGGAACACCGGCTTCGACAACTACCTCGGGATGAACACGTTCCTCGGCGGCATCCGCGCTCCCCTGACGGACGCGATCACGCTGACTTGGGCGTTGAACGCCGGGGACTTTGGCGTCAGGGACGGCGACATCTACATGCAGAGCGTGATCGCCGACGTCATGCTGACCAAGAAGCTCACCTACGTGTTCCAGACCGACTGGGGCGGAAACTCCGGCGGCGCGGTCGTCGACCAGTGGTACGGGATCAACAACTACCTGCTCTACACGATCAATCCGTGCTGGGCGGCCGGGTTGCGGTTCGAATGGTATCACGACGATGACGGCACGCACCAGTTGGAGGCCGGCGACTACTACGCCGTGACTTGCGGCGTCAATTGGAAGCCGCGTCCCAACGTCCGCTTCCGACCGGAACTCCGCTACGACTGGTACGATGGAGCAGGCGCGCTGCCGTTCGACGTTGGCCAGGAAGACGAGCAGCTCTCCGGCGGTTTCGATCTGATCGTGACCTTCTAAATCGCGACGTTTGACCAAATCACGATAGGTTCGCTGAGCCGAACCCCGCCAATGCCTTCGGGCAGCCGGCGGGGCTCGGCTCGCTTATTCTCGGAGGGTGAACATCCAGTGACTCGGCCGGACGTCGTCATCACGGGAGTCGGGACCTTGTCTCCGCTCGGCATCGGCCGCGAAGCCTTCACCGCCTCGCTCCGCGCTGGGCGGAGCGGAATCGGGCCGATCACCCTGTTCGACTCCAGCGGACTACCGGTTCGGATCGCCGGCGAGGTCAAGGATTTTGACCCCAAGACCTACGTCACGCCTCGCAAGAGCCTGAAGCTCATGGCCCGCGACTGCCAGCTCGGAGTCGCCGCCTCGGTCCTGGCGTGCGCCGATGCCCAGGTCCGCCCCGGCAGTGTCGCCCCCGACCGGTTCGGGGTGGTGCTCGGGGCCGACTCGATCGGGAGCACGCTCGAGATCAGCGAGGAGCCCTACCGCCGCTGCGTGGTCGATGGGCAGTTCCGCTACGAGCGCTGGGCGGTCGAGGGCGCCGCCGTGTCGTTTCCGCTGAATTTTCTCAAAGTCCTCCCGAACATGATCGCCTCGCATATTTCCATCGCGCACGACGCCCGCGGGCCGAACAACACGATCCATCACGGCGATGTCTCCTCGCTGCTGGCGCTGTGCGAAGCCGCGCGAGCGATCCAGCGCGGCGCAGCCGACGCGATGCTCGCCGGCGGCGCCAGCTCGCAGATGAACCCCTTCGACTGGGTTCGCCATTGCCTGATCGGCCGCCTGTCGCCGAGCCGGGAAGACCCCCAGACGGTCATGCGCCCCTTCGACCTCGCCCGCAGCGGCCAGGTGCACGGCGAGGGTTCGACGGTCTTCGTCCTGGAGCGCAGGGAACACGCCGAAGCCCGCGGCGCGAACATCCGAGCGAGAATCGCCGGTTCAAGCAGCGTCTACGTTCCGGCGGGCGGCGCGGCGGGTCAACGCCGAAGCATCGCCCGAGCCTTGGCCGCCGCACTGGCGGACGCCGGCTTGGCGCCAAGGGACGTCGGCCATGTCAATGCGCACGGGCTGAGCACGGCGATCGACGACGCGATCGAAGCGGCGGCGATCCGCGAGGTCCTCGGCGCGGCCGCCGTAACGGCTCCGAAAAGCTACTTCGGCAATCTCGGCGCCGCGGCCGGGGCGACGGAAATGCTGGCCAGCCTGCTGGCAATTCAAGACGGGTCTGTTCCGCCGACGCTCAATTACCGGAATCCGGACCCTCGCTGCGACGTCAACATCGTCCGCGACGGTCCGCTCAAGCGGGCCGTTCCCAACGCACTGCTCCTGAACGCGACGTTCGCCGGTCAGGCCACAGCGCTGGTCCTCTCCGCGCCAAATTGAGTCGTAATCGGCGCCGCACCGACCTTCGGCTTCGATTCGCCCCCGTAGCGCACCAGCCACTCGGCGGCCAGCAGCGACACGGCGACGACGATCCCGGCCAGCGAGATGCCTAGGACGACCTCGTAGAAATTCAACGTCTCGCGGCCTAGCCACATGACCAAGGGAATCGCCGTGGCGATCAGCCAGAAGACGTTGATCAACAGCAGGAAAAGAAAACCCTGCCGGAGAAACACCATTGCGTCGAGCGCCAGAAGCAGCAGAACCGACAACCCGCAGAATCCCATCACGGCGATGCCGGCCATCCCCCGGCCTTCGCCGGACGGAGCCTTTTCACGCTTCTCCTTGACGGCCCGTTCCTTGGTCGCCTGCTTCTTGGCCGCCTTCTCTCGAGCGGCCTGTTCCTTGGCCGCCTGTTTCTTGGCGGTCTTGTCCTTGGCCGCCTGCTTGCGCCGGTTCTTCTTGGCGCCCTTTGACTCCTCGGGAGCTTCTGCCGACAACTCGCCAGGTAGCTCGCCCTCCCCGGTCACCTCCTCCGCGGCGGGAAGATCGCCGAGCGGAGCGGCTTCCTCAAAGGCCCCGGCATCGCCTAGATCGCCCAACGGCCCCTGCGACTCCAGGTCTTCGAGGCCCTCAAACGGGTCACCGGCGCCCGGCAGACTCTCTTTTTTCGAATTCAGGTTGTTGCCGTCGGCATTCGACACGGCTGAATCTCCCGAGATGAGACAGGGAAATGAAGGCACGGACACGCTGCCAAACACCCACTTCCCGCGAACGACGAAAGCGGCCAGGCAGCCGCTGCGTCGACCTGCCACACCACTATTATAGTTGCCCAAATCCACAATTGCCACGAAGAACCGTTGCCGGGAGGCGGCGCAAATCCGGCTCGGT
>JAMOAF010000514.1 GCA_023621895.1 Planctomycetota bacterium | reverse complement strand
TGGGGGCGACCGCAGTGGTCAGTGGGCGCGGCGGGCGGCCGTAGCCGTCAACCTTGCGCTCCATCCGGACGAAGCCGGATGGGGGCGTGTGTGGTGGCCAATTTGCGTTCTCGCCAGGAATCGGCCCCGAGGCTCCTATTCTGGTTCCACTCAAGGGACGCGACACACACCGGTTTACGCAGTCTCTCGCTCGCTGGAACAAGACCAGCAACCAGTCCGTCCTCCGATTTTCATGATCCCAGGTTGCACGCGCGCGCGAACCGATGTTCCGGGCCGCCGAGGCCCTGGGCATCGACCAGAAATCCCAGGTTGCACGCGCGCGCGAACGGATGTGGCACCCCTTCGCGGTGCGTGTCGGGCTGCGCGACGACGGGACCGCTCCGTGGTGAAACGTCGGCGGCGTAAAGCAACTCTTGTTGCCCCACTCGATAGATTCACACCCTCTGACCGCTGACCTCTGACCGCTGA
The DNA here is from genome assembly GCA_023621895.1 of Planctomycetota bacterium. Classification (GTDB taxonomy): domain Bacteria; phylum Planctomycetota; class Planctomycetia; order Pirellulales; family Thermoguttaceae; genus JAAYCB01. Next base: position 14,775 of record JAMOAF010000514.1, on the reverse strand, counting down.
CCTCTGACCGCTGACCTCTGACCTCTGACCGCTGACCTCTGACCGCTGACCTCTGACCGCTGACCTCTGACCGCTGACCTCTGACCGCTGACTGCTGACCGCCGCTCGCTACCCGCCTTTTCGAAAGCGGACGGCTTCGGCGGCCTGGTGGAGGCCCAGTTTGTTGCAGAGAGCGGCACTGGCACGATCGGAAGCCGAAAGATGCGCCTCGACGCTGCCGACGCCCTGGTTCATCAACTGCCTGAAGGCCTCGCCAAGGAGAAAAGTCGCCAACCCCTGGCGGCGGAGGGCCGGGTCGACGAACAGGTCGAGGATTCCCGCCGCCGGGCCGGGCAAATCGGGCGACGGCGGACCCATGTCGCGAACGGTCAAGCTGGCCGCCGGACGCGCCGCCTTCGGAGCCGCCAACTCGAAACGCGTCAGGTCAAACTCCCCGATCGTTGCCGCCTCCCACCAGTCGCGCGGCGGCGGATCGACAATCGTGGTGAACTGCATCGTGCGCCGAATCTGCATCGTCCGGCGGTCGATCAGAGGGCGGAAATCCTTCAGGCTGCGGCGAAAGACCAGCGTCCGGTCAATGCCCTCGTAGCCCGCGGCGCCGAAAGCCGACAAGGCAAACCGGTCGGTCGCCAAGATGCCGGGCGGCATGCTGCCTCCGTATAGGCCCGCGTAGAAGGGCACATCCGGGGGCACGCATCCGCCGAGGAGCCTGCGGGCCCCGCGGCCAGTCAGAAACTCCTCGCAGCGGCCCAACAGGTCCAGCGCGAGCTTGTCGGGTTCGGGACAATCCGGGCAGACGAGCAACATGCAGACGATGCCGGTCTCGGTTGAGATCCACCTGCGGTCCTGGCTGGGGCCGAAACCGGCATGGGCGAAACCAACCGGTTGATCGCCGTCGAAGGCGAGGAAAAATCCGCTTTCCGGGAAATAGAGTTTGCCGAAGACAAGCCGCTCAAAAAGGTCGACGGAGACCGGCTGCGCGAGGCCCGGCTGCCCGGCGCACCGCTGCCAGATCGCGGCGACGGCCGGTGGATCGAAGTTGCAGAATGGTCTGATATGCAGCATCGGCGCCGACCGCAACCGAGGGCAGAAAGCACGTTCTTGCTCGCAGTGAAGCCGCCAGCCGCCGGCGATCAGCCGTCAGCCCGCAGGCTGCCCGAAGACCGCAGCACTCTTCTGCCGGTGGCCGCAATATCTGGCCCTCGCCCTCCTCTGGCTTGTACCCCGTGACCCCTGGACCTGCGACCCACACCGCCGGATCTCGACAAGCCCAGTCAACACTCTGTGAACAATATAAGGTGAACGGGCTTGCCGGACCAGAGACCGCCCTGCCAGAGGCGCCAGCGATCCGCCGTCCCCAGCGCGGCAGTGGCCGCCAAACGCGTCGGACGGCCGACAGATCGGACATTCTCCCGCCAGCCCGACAAAACGCTTCGCCAGGCGGTCCTCGGCTGCGCGGCGCCGCCCGGCAAGTCCGGACAATGCGGCCCGGGCCGCATTGTCCGGACTTGTTGCCGCCAGGGTTGGTGCCTAGAATCGGCCACTGAGGGGGGGCCATGGCCGCCAACCCGGCGACCCGAGCCGCAACGTTTCTGAACAGGAGCCTGCGATGTTTCGATCAACGTTGCTCTTCTGTCTGTGTGTTTCAAGCTGCGCCGCCCTGCCGGGCAACGCGGCCGAGCCGAACCGTCCGCCGAACATCGTCTACGTGCTGGCCGACGATCTGGGCTACGCCGAATTGGGCTGCTACGGCCAGAAGAAGATTCGGACCCCCAACCTCGACCGCCTCGCGCGAGAGGGAATGCGGTTTACCCAGCATTACAGCGGCAATGCGGTCTGCGCCCCGTCGCGCTGCGTCCTGATGACCGGTAAACACGCGGGCCACGCCCATGTCCGCAACAACCGCCAGGCGAAGCTTCCCGCCGAAGTGCTGGCGCGCTATGGCAGCGAGTTCCCCGGCCAGGAGCCGATCCCGGAGGCGGAAGTCACGATCGCCGAGGTGCTCAAGCAGAAAGGCTACGCCACGGCGGCGATCGGCAAATGGGGGCTCGGCCAGTTCGGCACCAGCGGCGATCCGAACCGCCAGGGTTTCGACCTGTTCTTCGGCTACAACTGCCAGGCCCACGCCCACTCGTATTATCCGGCACTGCTCTGGCGGAACGGCGAGAAGGTCTTTTTGGGCAACAATCCACCGATACCGGGCCATGCGGGCTTGGCGCCAGGGGCCGATCCGAACGATCCGGCCAGCTATGCCCCGTTCAAGGGCAAGGACTATTCGCCCGACCGGATGATCGACGAGGCCCTGCGGTTCATTCAACGGAACAAGGATCGGCCGCTGTTTCTCTATTTCCCCTCGACGATCCCGCACGTGGCCCTGCAAGTGCCCGACGAGGAACTGAAACCCTACCTGGGCCAGTGGGACGAGACGCCGTTTACGAGCGCCGGCGGCGGTTACACCCCGCACCAGACACCCCGGGCGGCCTATGCGGCGATGATCAGCCGATTGGATAAGGACTTCGGGCGCATCATGGCCGAACTCAAGACGCTCGGCCTCGATGAAAACACGCTGGTGATGTTTTCCGGCGACAACGGCACGACGCACCTGGAGCAGGAAGTCGATTATAAGTTCTTCGACAGCGTCGGCCCGCTCCGCGGCCTGAAGGGCAGCCTTTACGAAGGCGGAATCCGCGTGCCGATGATCGCCCGCTGGCCCGGCAAGATCAAGCCCGGCACGACGACGGACCATGTTTCCGCCTTTTGCGACGTGTTGCCGACGGTGGCCGAGGCGGCCGGAACCGCTCCACCGGAGGGGATCGACGGGCTCAGCTTCCTGCCCACGCTGCTCGGCCAACCCGAGAAGCAGAAGCAACACGAGTATCTCTACTGGGAGTTTCCCGCCTATGGCGGCCAGCAGGCGGTGCGGATGGGGCCCTGGAAGGCGGTCCGCCAAAACACGCTGGCGAAGGCCAATCGCGATCCGCTCAGAATCGAACTTTATGATCTCGACGACGACATCGGCGAGCAGCAAGACCTGGCGGACGCCCGGCCGGAGATCGTCCGGAAGGCGGCGGCGATCATGAAACACGCGCGCCGGCCGAGCGAGACGTTTCCATTCCGGCCTTTGGACGAGCAGTAGACGCGAGGCCGGAGTAGTCCGTTAGACTTTCTCCGCACGGCTCTTTCACCGCGTTTTGTCGTCGGCCAGGCGTCGCTGGACGAAGCCTGCTCCGGCTATGCAGCGTTAGCCGCCAGAAGCGGCTGGCAACGGAATGAATTCCGTTCTGCGAGAATAACAATTTTGGGCTAGTGCGCGACACCCCGTTTGGGCGGAATTAGCGCGCATCGCAAGGTGATAAGGTGTGTGCTTATCACTTATCTCAGACTAGCCTAAAAATGTCATCACGGTGCGTGGCCCAAAGCCGCCGCTTACAATATCCTTTGAATTACGCTATAATGGCTGCAACGCCCGCCTTCTAGCGCGCTGGACATTCTGATCGGCGATCTTCCTACACGCTGGGCACTTACCGATCGGTAAGCGTCGTGAACGACGAGAAAAGCCCGGGGCGTTTTTCTGTGCGAGTTCCCCTTTGAGCGAGGTATGAGTGATTGTTTCTTGAGACGGTTGAGACGTTGCGCGGGTGGTTGGGCAGACACGCCGGTCCGCGGTTCGAGGAGGGGGAACCGCCGCTGAGGGCGGAACTGCTGAGCACCGTCGAGTTGGAGAAGCATGGCAGGCTGCTCGCCGGCGAGCACGAACTGGAGACGCGGCGCGGCCGCGAGCGGCTGTTGCGGCGCCTGGCGGAGAACGAACGGGTGATTCGTGACGCCTACGCGGCGGTGGATGCCGCGGTTGGCGCGGGGAAGGCGGCGACGCCCGCCGGGCAGTGGCTGCTTGAGAACTACTACCTGATCGAGGAGCAGATCGAGCTTGCCCGCAGTCACCTGCCGAGGGGGTATAGCGTCGATTTGCCGACGGTCCGCCGCGGTGCGATCCGGGGGGTGCCGCGGGTCTACGATCTGGCGTCGGAACTGGTGTCGCACAGCGACGGGGTGGTGGACGCCGGCAACCTCACGGCCCTCGTGCGGGCCTACCAGTCGCAAACGCCTTTGCGGCTTGGGGAGTTGTGGGCGATTCCGATCATGCTGCGGCTGACGCTGATCGAAAACCTGCGGCGCGTCGCCTACCGGATCACCTGGCGGAGCCGGCATCGCGATCTGGCGGTCAAGTGGGCGGGACGGTTGACCGAAGCGGCGCGCGAGGAGCCGCGGCTGGTGATGAAGAAACTGGCCGACTTTGTTCGCGCCGAGCCGCCACTGGCCACGCCCTTCATCTCCGAGTTGGCCGTGAATCTCGAAGGGGCGCACCCGGCGATCGGGCTGGCCATTCAATGGATCGAGCAGATGCTGGCGGAGACGGGCCAGAGCCTGGAGGCGATCCAGCAGGCGGAAAGCCAGCAGCAGGCCGCGGACCAGATATCGATTGCCAACAGCGTGACGAGCCTGAGGGAGCTCAGCGCGATCGACTGGCGCCAGTTCGTAGCCGAGCTGAGCGTCACCGAGGCCGCGCTGCGGCAGGATCCGGCCGGCGTCTACGAGGCGATGGACTTCCACACCAAGGACCGGTATCGCCACGCCGTCGAATGGCTGGCGCGCCGCACGCGCCGCCCGGAAGAGTGGGTGGCGGAGGCGGCGGTCAAGCTGGCGGAGGCTCGGCGGCGGGACCCGGAATGCCGGGAGCGCGAAGCGCATGTGGGGTATTTTCTCGTCGATCGCGGACGCCGCGAATTGGAGCACACGATCGGCTGCCGCGGACAGTTCTGCGCGGGGCTGCTGGCGCGGCCGGGCCGCGCCGTGTTCTGGCTGTACCTGGCCGGCATGGCTGCCCTGCTGGCCCTGGCCAGCGCGCCGGTCGTCCACCTGCTGGCCGCGGAATCGTCCGCCCCGGGCGCCGCGCTGTGGGCCATGGCGGGCGTCCTGGTGCTGGCGGCCTCGCGGACGGCCGTCTCGATCTGGAACTGGATTGTCACCCGCGGCGTGGGCCCGAGAATCCTCGGGCGGATGGACTTCAGCGAGGGGATTCCCGACGCGCACCGCAGCGCCGTCGTCGTGCCCACGCTGCTTGCCTCGCCCGAACAGGTCGACGGCCTGCTTGAAGCGCTTGAGCGCCACTCGCTGGCCAACCGGGTGTCGAACCTGCGGTTCGGTCTGCTCACCGACTTTGTCGACGCCGACGCGGAACATCACGTTGACGACGCGCCGCTGCTCAAACGCGCCCGGCGAGGCATCCGCCGCCTGAACCAGCAGTATGCCGAGCCGGGACCGCCGCGCTTCTTCTGGTTGCACCGGCCGCGGGTTTGGAACGCCGGCGAGGGGGTCTGGATGGGGGAGGAACGCAAACGCGGCAAGCTGGAAGAGTTCAACGAGCTTCTGCTCGCCGGCGATGCATCGGCATTCAGCGTTGTGGAGGCGAACCTCGAGGACTTGCGCAGCTTGCGCTACGTGATCACGCTGGACAGCGACACGCAGTTGCCCCCCGAGTCGGCCTGGAAACTCGTGGGCACGATGGCTCATCCGCTCAACCGCGCGGAGGTCGACCCGGCCACCGGCTGCGCCATCGGCGGGCACGGCGTGCTCCAGCCGCGGCTGGCGGTCAGCCTGCCGTCGGCGCAGCGCTCGCCGTTTGCCGCGTGTTTTGCGGGCGACGTCGGGCTCGATCCCTACACGCGCGAGGTCTCCAACATCTACCACGACCTGTTTGGAGAGGGGCAATACGTTGGCAAGGGCATCTACGAGGTGCGCGCGTTTTCGGCGGCTGCCGGGCGGCGTTTTCCCCCGAACCGGATTCTGAGCCACGACCTGGTCGAGGGCTGCCATGCACGCTGCGGTTTCGTCGGCGACGTGGAACTGATTGAGGAGACACCGGCGCGTTACCTGGCCGCCGCCGAGCGCCGCCATCGCTGGACCCGCGGCGACTGGCAGGCGGCGCGGTGGATCATGCCCTCGGTGCCGGGGCCGGATGGGCTTGTTCGGCGCAACCCGCTCAACGCCTTGTCGCGCTGGCTGCTCTTCGACACGCTGCGGCGGAGCCTGCTGCCGCCGGCCTGGCTGGCCGCATGCTGCCGCCGGCCTGGCTGGCCGCATTCGCCTTTGCCCTGGCGATGCCCAGCGGCGCCGTCGGCGCCTGGCTCGCCGCCCTCTTGGCTCTCTTCCTCGCTCCCGATGCGGTGCGTTTGGCGGGCGCCGTGCTCAACAAGGACTGCAATACGGCGTGGCGCGGCCACGCCGCGCGCGTTGCCGGCAGCGTTCAGCCACAAGCGGTTGCTCCAATGGCGCACCGCGGCGGCCGCGGAGCGGGCGGCGCGGTCGGGCTTCGCGGCCACCTGCGCCACGATGTGGACGGCCCCGGCAACCGGCGCGGCGCTGGCGGCGGCCGCCTGGCTGGTGCACGGCCCGGCCGCCTGGCCGATGTTCGCCCTGGCGCTCGTGTGGTTCGTTTCGCCCGCGCTGGCCTGGCTGGTCAGCCGCACGCGGACCGCGCCCCCCTCGGGCCTCAGCCAGCGCGACACGCGGTTCCTCCGCCGGGTGGCGCGGCGCACCTGGATGTACTTCGATCGGTTCACCGGCCCGGAAGACAATTGGCTCCCACCCGACAACTTCCAGGAGGAGCCGGAGCCGGTGCTCGCGCACCGCACTTCGCCAACCAACATCGGCTTCGGCCTGCTGTCGATTCTGGCGGCCTACGACTTCGGCTACCTGGCCGTGGGGGAGTGCCTGCGGCGGATGGAATTGATGCTCGGGACACTCGAGCGGCTGCCGCGCTACCGGGGGCATTTTTTCAACTGGTACGACACGCGGACGCTTGCCCCGCTCCACCCCCGTTATGTCTCAACCGTGGACAGCGGCAACCTGGCCATCGCCCTGATCGTGGCCCGGCGCGGCCTGGAGGAGCTGGCCGATGCGCCGCCGCTGCCGCCTCGATGGCGGGAGGGACTGCGCGACACGGCGGAGGTGCTCCGCGAGGCGCTCGCCGCCGCTCGGCCCGGCGAGGCGCCGGCGGAGCTGGCCGCCACGCTCGAGCGGCAGATTGCGGAACTGGACGCCGTGGCGGAGAATCCCGCGGCGATTGCCGGCTGGCTGCGCCGCGCCGGCGAGGAACTCGGCCGCGGCAGGGCGGCGGAGGACCTGCCGGAGGGTGCCGCCGCGTGGCTCCAAGCGCTCAGGGACCAGTACCGCGAGCTGGCCGAGGAGGCGGCATTGCCGGATTCCGGCCGGGCCGGCCAGCGGCGGCGGATCGAGGACCTGGCCGAGCGCTGCGAGGAGTTGGTCGAAATGGACTTCGGCTTCCTTTATGACCGCTCGCGGCACCTGCTGGCGCTTGGTTTCAACTGCGAGAATCACCGCCGCGATTCGGGCTATTATGACCTGCTGGCGTCGGAGGCGCGGCTGAGCAGCTATTTCGGCGTCGCCCGCGGACTCCTCCCGGTCGAGCACTGGTTCCACCTGGGCAGGCAGATGGCGCCGGGCGTGCGCCATCCCGTGCTCGTCTCCTGGAGCGGCTCGATGTTCGAGTACCTGATGCCGCGCCTGTTCATGCCGACGTTCCCGGGCACGCTCTTGCACCGCTCGGATGAAGCGGCCGTGCGGCGGCAGATCCGCTACGCGGCCTCGCGGGGCGTCCCCTGGGGGATTTCAGAATCGTGCTATCACCAGGTGGATGCCAGCCGGACGTTCCAGTACCGCGCTTTCGGAGTCCCTGACATGGGCCTGAAACGCGGGCTTGCCGAGGAGCTTGTCGTGGCGCCGTACGCGTCGGTGATGGCCCTGATGGTCGCGCCGCGCGAGGCCTGCGCGAATCTGCGGTCGATGGCGCGCCGCGGCTGGCTCGGCCCGTTCGGTTTCTACGAAGCCGTCGATTTCACGCCCGGCCGCGTCCCCGAAAAAGAGCCCTGCGCCGTCGTCCCCTGCTACATGGCGCACCACGGCGGCATGAGCCTGCTGGGCCTGGCCAGCACGCTCCTGGGCCAGCCGATGCAGCGCCGCTTCATGGCCGACCCCTCGTTCCGCGCGGCCAGCTTGCTGCTCCAGGAGCGGATTCCCGCAACGCAGCCGCGGGCGCACAGCGCGGCGGGCGAAATCCCCAAGCGGCGCCGCGCGCCGGGCGTCGCCGTGGCGCGCACGATCCGAACGCCCTCGACGCCGTTTCCGGAAGTCCACGTGCTCTCCAACGGCCGCTACCAGGTCATGCTGACCAACGCCGGAAGCGGATTCAGCCGTTGGCAGGATCTCGCCCTGACCCGCTGGCGCGAGGACGCCGCGCGCGACAACTGGGGGCTGTTCGTCTACCTCCGCGACGCCGAGTCGGGAGCCGTCTGGTCGACCGCGTTCCAGCCGGTCCGGCCGAAGTTCGAGCAGTATGAAGTGGTGTTTTCACAGGGGGGTGCGGACATCCGAGCGCTGTGCCACGACGTCGACGCGCGGACGCGGATCGCCGTCTCGCCCGAGGATGACGTCGAGGTGCGGCGGATCGAACTGACCAATACGAGCGGGCGGACGCGGACGCTGGAGGTGACCACCTACGCGGAGATCGTGCTCGGCGATCCGCGCGGCGAGGCCTCGCATCCGCTGTTCAACGGCCTGTTTGTGGAGACGGAGGTGCTCGCGGAGCGCGAGTCGCTCGTGGCGCGTCGCCGGCCGCGCTCGCCGGAAGAGCGCTGGCCGTGGCTGTTCCACACCCTGCTGGTTCGCGGCGGCGAAGGGGCGGACCGGCCGTCGTTCGAGACCGACCGCGAGCGGTTCCTCGGCCGCAATCGCGGCCCGGATCGACCGGCGGCGATCGACCGCGGCGGCCCGCTGGGCGGGTCGGCCGGCCCGGTGATCGATCCGGCCTTCGCGATCCGCAGGCGGCTCACGATCCGGCCGGGCAAGTCGGCCGTCCTGTATGCCGTTCTCGGCGTCGCCCCGGACCGGGCCGGCGCGCAGACCCTGATCCACCGCTACCGGGATCACCGGCTGGCAGAGCGGGTTTTCGACCTGGCGTGGACGCACAGCCAGGTGCGGTTGCACCAGATCGGGGCGCGGCAGTCCGACGCCCGGTTGTTCGCGCGGATGGTCAACTCGCTGCTGTTCGCCAATCCGCGGCAGCGGGCAGGAGCCGCCAGCCTCGGGCGGAATCGCCGCGGCCAGTCCGGCCTCTGGAGTTACGGGATTTCCGGCGACCTGCCGCTCGTCCTGGTCCGCGTCAGCGACGCGGCGAACCTGGACCTCGTGCGGCAGATGATCCAGGCGCAGTGCTACTGGCGAACGAAGGGGCTGAAGACCGAGCTGGTGATCTGGGCGGAGGGCTCGGTGGGCTACCGCCAGACGCTGCTCGATGAGATTCTCGGCCTGATCCAGGGGAGCGCCGAGGCGCGGATGCTCGACCAGCCCAGCGGAATCTTCGTCCGCGGCATCGAGTTGGTGCCGGAAGAAGATCGCCTGCTGATGCTGGCGATCGCCCGGCTGGTGATCAGCGACCGCCGCGGCAGCCTTGCCGAGCAGGTCGGCCGCGGGCTGGCGGCCGAGCCGAAGCTCCCCCACGAGCTCCTGCCGCCCAAGAAGACGCCGCTTGCCGCGGGTGAAATGGTGTTGCCGCCCCGCGATCTGCTGTTCTTCAACGGCAGAGGCGGATTCACCCCGGACGGCCGGGAATACGTGGTGCTGCTGCCGCCGGGAGCGAGCACTCCCGCGCCCTGGGCCAACGTGCTCGCCAATCCGGGTTTCGGCTCGGTGGTCACCGAGACCGGCAGCGCGTACACCTGGGCGGAAAATGCCCATGAGTTCCGCCTCACGCCCTGGTACAACGATCCGGTCCGCGATCCGACCGGCGAGGCGTTCTACATCCGCGATGAAGAGACGCGGCGGCTCTGGTCGCCCTCGCCCGGCCCCGCGCAGGGGCGGACGCCCTACGTGGCGAGGCACGGGCTGGGCTACTCGGTCTTCGAGCACACCGAGCAGGGCCTGGCTTCCGAGATGACCACGTACGTCTCCGTCACGGACCCCGTCAAGTTCACCGTGATCTCGGTCCGCAACCTCAGCAACCGGCGGCGGCGGGTTCGAGTCAGCGGCTACTGCGAGTGGGTGCTCGGCGACCTCCGCGAGCGGCACGCGATGAACGTCGTCTCGCGGCTCGACCCGCAGACCGGGGCGCTGCTGGCCCGCAACAGCATCAACCATGACTTCGGCGACCGCACCGCCTTCTTCTATTGCAGCCAGGCCGAACGCAGTCTGACCTCGGACCGCATCGAGTTTCTCGGGCGGAACGGAACGCTGGCGGCGCCGGCGGGGCTGCGGCGGGCGGGCCTGTCAAACCGCGTCGTCAGCGGCCGCGACGCCTGCGCCGCCTTCGAGGCGCCGCTCGATCTCCCGCCGGGCGGAAATGCCCAGGTCGTCTTCATCCTCGGCTCCGCCGCCAGCGAGGAAGAGGCGCGGGCCCTGCTGAGAAAGTGCGGCGGCACGGGAGCCGCGCGGGCCGCCCTGGAAGAGGTCTGGCAGTTCTGGAAGCACACCACCGGAGCGGTCTACGCCGAAACGCCCGACCCGGCCGTCAACGTGCTGGTCAACCACTGGCTGCCCTACCAGGTGCTGGCCTCCCGCTACTGGGCCCGCAGCGGGTTCCACCAGTCCGGAGGCGCCTACGGGTTCCGCGACCAGCTCCAGGACAGCCTGGCGCTGCTGTGGAATTGCCCCTGGCTGGCGCGCGAGCACCTGCTGCGCGCCGCCGCCCGGCAGTTCCCCGAAGGCGACGTCCAGCACTGGTGGCATCCGCCGACCGGGCGCGGCGTGCGGACGCGGGTTTCCGACGACTACCTCTGGCTGCCGTACGTCGCCGCGCGCTACGTCGAATTCACCGGCGACGCCGCGGTGCTGGACGAAGAGGTCCCGTTCCTCCACGGCAGGCGGCTGGCCCCCGGCGAGGAGTCGTCCTACGAGCTGCCGCACGTGGCGGACCAGTGCGCCTCGCTTTACCGGCACTGCGAACTGGCGATCCGCAACGGGCTGCGGTTCGGCACGCACGGACTGCCCCTGATCGGATGCGGGGACTGGAACGACGGCATGAACCGCATCGGCTGCGAGGGGCGCGGCGAGAGCGTCTGGCTGGGCTTCTTCCTGTTCGACGTGCTGACGCGTTTCGCTCCCCTGGCCGAACGCCGCGGCGACGCCGCCTTCGCCCGCCAGTGCCGCCGCGCCGCCGACCAGCTCCGCGACAGCATCGAGGCCTACGCCTGGGACGGCCGCTGGTACCTGCGGGCATTCACGGACGACGGCGAGGCGGTCGGATCGCGCGCCGCCGCCGAGTGCCGCGTCGACCTGCTGCCGCAAAGTTGGGCCGTGCTCAGCGGCGCCGCGCCGCCGGCGATGGCCACCGCGGCGCTCGACGCGGCGCTTGCCGAACTGGTCGACGAGGAACACGGCATCGTGCGGATTTTCAAGCCGCCGTTCGATCGCAGCGGCGACCCGGGATACATCAAGGGCTACGTGCCGGGCGTGCGCGAAAACGGCGGCCAGTACACCCACGCGGCGGTCTGGGCGGCAATGGCCGTCGCCAAGCTGGGCCGCGCCGCCGAGGCCTGGCGGCTGCTGCACATGCTCAGCCCGATCGCCCACAGCGATACGCCCGAAAAAGTGGCCCGCTACCGCGGCGAGCCCTACGTGATGCCGGCCGACGTCTATTCCGCCAAGGGGCACGAGGGGCGCGCCGGCTGGACGTGGTACACCGGCTCGGCCGGATGGCTCTACCAACTCCTCGTCCGCCAACTGCTCGGTTTGAACATCGAGGCGGACCGGCTGCGGCTGGCGCCGCTGCTGCCGCCCGGCTGGAACGAGTTCACGCTGCACTACCGCTACCGAGAGACGTTCTACCACATCCGCGTCGTCAAGACGGGCGAGGAGTCCGCCGCCGTGCGGCGCGTCCTCGTCGACGGCCAAGAACAGCCGGACCGCACCGTCGTGCTGGTTGACGACCGGCGCGAGCGGCACGTTGAAGTCGAGGTCGGCTGAAGCGGCCGGAGCGCGCGTTTCCACCGGGCATGATTCTGCGCGCTCGAATCGAGCGCTAAATCGGCCTGCGTGATTCGTGGAAAAAGCGGCTGTTATTCAGATCGCCGCGTGGGCTGCCCCGCGCTTGTGACGCCGTGTGACGTGCGTGCCGCCACAGACCGATAGCCGCGTGGGCTTGCCCCGCGCTTGTGACGCCGTGTGACGTGCGTGCCGCCACAGACCGATAGCCGCGTGGGCTTGCCCCGCGCTTCGTTACGTACGGGTTGTGCCGCAGCGCAGGCGCGAGCGCGGGGCAAGCCCGCGCGGCTATCACGCTCTCATGAATTCCTCCCGGAATCACGCAAGCTCATTTAGCGGCAGGTCCTATCGGCTGAGCGACCAGCAATCTGCCGAGCAGGCGATGTGCCTTCGGAAGGAGAACCGCACTCGGCCGATTTGGCGGCAGTCTTGAGGAACGCCGATTGGGCAGGGACCTGTCAATTTCCCGGGAATTTGCTAACTTGAAGGTGTCCCCGGCGCCGCCGAACCTTGGCCCGGGGCGCGGCGTCCGTACTTAAACTGATGGAAGACGCGAAAATGGCAGCAACCAGCATTTCAGACACCCGGCCGCGGGACCTGATAGCAAGGCAGAAGCCGCGGCGCGAGGATTTGAAGCCCGGCGAGGTCCTCTGCCAGTATTGCAGCGCGAAGTGCTGCCGCTACTTCGCACTGCCGATTGACGAACCCAAGAGCTGGAAGGATTTCGAGTACATTCGCTGGTATTTGCTCCACGATCGGGCGACGGTGTTCACCGAGGACGGGACCTGGTATCTGCTGGTCCACACGAAGTGCAGGCACCTGGGCGACGACAACCTGTGCAAGGGCTACGAGACCCGACCGCAAATCTGCCGCGAGTATTCGACCGAGAAATGCGAGTACGACGACACGTGGGTATACGACCGTTACTTTGAAACGCCCGAGCAAGTGGAGGAGTACGCCGAGGCGGTTCTTCCGCCCCGCAAAGGCCGCGATATCCGCACCCCGAAACCCTGACCGCCGTTTCCCAGCGCCCCCCGGTTCCCAACGACACCCTGGTTCCCACCGACACCCTGGTTCCCACCGACACCCTGGTTCCCACCGAGACCCTGGTTCCCAAGCTCCAGCTTGGGAACCCAGCGCAACCGGCTGGCAAACGTTCCCAAGCCGGAGCTTGGGAACGAGATGGAGTTGAGCTTGGGAACGAGACGGAAGCGAAAACTGAACCCTGAACCCTGAACCCTTCACCTGAACCCTTCACCATGACCCGCATCACGCCCCGCACACTTAAAGGATTTCGCGACTATCTTCCGGAGGCGATGATTCCTCGCGAGCAGCTCGTCGAGACGGCGCGTCGCGTCTACCGGTCGTATGGTTTCAGCCCGATCGACACGCCGGCCTTGGAGTATCTGGAGGTCCTTGCCGGCAAGGGGGGCGAGGAGTCGGACAAGCAGCTTTACAAGTTCCAGGACCATGGCGGCCGCTGGGTCGGGCTGCGGTTCGATCTGACGGTGCCGCTGGCCCGGTTCGCCGCCCAGCACATCGCCGCGCTCGGCACGCCGCTGAAGCGCTACCATATCGCGGCGGTCTGGCGGGGCGAGAATACGCAGCGCGGCCGCTACCGCGAGTTCATGCAGTGCGACTTCGACACGATCGGCACGCTCTCGGTGGCCGCCGACATTGAAACCGCGCTGGTGATTCACGACCTGTTTCGCGCCATCGGCTTCGATGCATTCACGATTCGGCTGAACAACCGGATGGTGCTCGCCGGCCTGCTCGAGCGGCTGGACCTGGCCGACCGGGCGACGCCGATCCTCCGGGCGCTCGACAAGCTGGGCAAGATCGGTCCGGCCGCCGTGGCTGAAGAGATGCAGGCCACCGCCGGAGCGACCGCGGCCCAGACCGCCGAGGTGCTCCGCCTGGCAGCGCTCGAGGGCACGACCGACGAGATTCTCTCGCGGCTCGATCCGCTCGTGGCGGGCAGCGAGCGCGGGGCCGAGGGCGTCGCCAGGCTCGACGCGGTCCTCCGCGCGGTCGAGGCGGCGGGCGTAGCCCCGCAGCGGCTCGCGCTGGATGTCTCCATCGCCCGCGGGCTCGACTATTACACCGGCACGATCTACGAGACCTTTCTCGACGCCCTGCCCGAAATCGGCAGCGTCTGCTCGGGCGGGCGCTACGACAACCTGGCCGAACTGTTCACCAGCCAGGCCCTGCCCGGGATCGGCGCCTCGCTCGGTCTCGACCGGCTGCTGGCCGCGATGGAAGAGCTGGGGATGATCGAAAAGGTCCGCACGCCGGCGCCCGTCTTCATCCCCTATTTCGACGAGGACCGGCTCCACGACTACCTGCGCCTCGCCTCGGCGCTGCGGGCCTCGGGCATCGGCGTGGAGGTCTTTCCCGAGCCGAAAAGGCTGGGGCAGCAGCTCAAATACGCCGACCGCCGCGGGTTCCGCCTGGCGCTGATCGCCGGCACGAGCGAGTTCGAGTCGGGCACGTGCCAGCTCAAGGACCTCGCCGCCGGCACGCAGGAGGACGTACCGCTGACCGGCGGGTGCGAAGCGCTGGTCGCAGCGGTCAAGAAGGCGCTGGCCTTAAGCGCCGCGGGGGCTTAGTGGTCCATTTCAGAAATGATGTCAGGGTTCCTTCAATGATGTAGGTTGGGCGTTCCCGCCCGACAGAGAACGACGGGCAGGAATGCCCATCCTACCAATGAGCTTGCACGAT
>JAMOAF010000128.1 GCA_023621895.1 Planctomycetota bacterium | reverse complement strand
GAAAATGCTCTTGGACTGTTTTTGCAGAATATCTCGGAAGCAAAAGCTGTGGTCGTCGATATAGCAGCGATAGCGTTTGTACGCGTTCTTCGCCCACAGAACGCGGCAGGTGAATTCGACCGGCTTGCCGTTCTTGTTGCCACGCGCTTTGAGAATGGACAAACGGTCCTTGAGCAGTGCGGTACCCATGAGTGCGCCGGAAATGGGTTCCATCGGGATGACGGTACCTTCGGGATCGAAGACCTGAAGATTACCGACGTCACCGGGCCGGACGACGACGTGAATCCGCAGCCGTTTGACTCCGTCGGCTCCCGCCTGCGTGCCAAGAATCGGATAGCCGGTTCCTTCCTGAAGCACACCGCCGTCGAATGGATACTCGAAGCAGAAGACCGGTTTCTCCTTGAAGTAAAACTGGTCGTAATACAGCATGCGGGGGTCGTCGCTCGGAGCGGGGGTCGCGCTCGGGGCGGAGGTCGCGGACTTGTCGGCGGCTGCCAGGGGTGCAACGGAAACGGCTGTGGCGGCAAGCGCGGAACTCCGAAGGAAACGACGTCGTGATGTACTCATAAAAACACTCCTTGATAGATCAGTCTGCTCCGCGGGGCAGTCCCCGCTGTACTTTGTTTTCCGATCAATTCCTGAAATGGAGGGTGGCGTCCAATACGCCGGCCTTCACCGCACGCCGGCGGTCTTCGAACAGCACTTGCACCGGGCCGACTTCGACGCCGGCGTCGACCCGCGCTCGCACGGCCGTGCGGGAGGAATTGGCGGCCAGCAGGTAGCGTCGGCCCTGATGCTCTTTCAGCAGCGTGCTCACGGACGGATAGCCGAGGCCGTCGGTCTGCGGGCCGCTGCGGATCTGGATCTGCTGCTTCTGCGGCGGGTCGCGTTGGACCAGCACGTCGTGGAGCTCGGCCAGTTCGCGCGAGATCCGCTTCAGCGCCGCCCACACCTGCGGATCGTGGGTCACGCCGTGGTTCTTGCCGGTTCCGCCGTAGGTGTAATAGGTCATCCCGTTGGCCCCGTGGATGATGGCCAGGTAGGTCATCACGCGGGTTTCGGCCTCCGTAGGATAGCGCTGCCAACCCCAGCCTTCGAAATCCTGGATGATCGCCCATATCGGCGCCTTGCGTCCGGAACGGCGCAGGTCGTCGCCGATGAGCTTCATGTCGCGCGTCACGTGGGCGACCTCGCAGTCTTGGTTGGAACGGATGGGGTAGATCTCCGGCAAGAAGGCATCCGTGGAGTCCACGTAGTCGGTGTACCGCGAGGGCCGAGGGCCGCCGGCGAAGACGCCATCGGCCTGGACCGTGACGTGGTACGGATCGACGTCGCGGATCGCCCGATGCACGCGCCGCAGTTCGTCGGCGCTGATGTGGCTCGCCGTGTCGTCGGCCAGATACCAGGCGAGCAGGGCCGGCTGGCGGCACTCTTCGATCACGGTGCGGACCGCGCTGAGCGGGTCGCGACTATTGGCCCCGCCGCGCGGGGCAATGATCACGCGCAGCCCGTGGCGCGCGGCCGCCGCGTAGAATTCCGTTAAGTCGGCGTCGCGCTGCGCGTGGTAGGTGTGGATCGTATTGAAGCCCGCCTCGCGCAGTTCGGTGAAGCAACGGTTGAAATCGTTGCCGTTGTGCTCCCGCTTCCACACGGAATACAGCCCAATGGGAAACAGCGGCTGGCCATCGACGAGAATCACGCCGTCATCGCGCACCGAGGTGACGCCCGACGCCGGCGGCGGCTGCACCGAGATCCACCACAACTGCGCGCACGCGTTGCCGGCGAAATCACAAGCCTTGACGAGCACGCGGTGCAGGTTCGGCCGAACTCCGGATTCCGGGTGCGGGCCGTCGAACAGCGGATCGGCGAAAGCCGCTTCATCGCCACCGACGATGTCGGGGTAGTCCCAGCCGATCCGCATGACGGCAGACTGTACGCCTGGCGGCGCCGTCAGCTTGAGTTGCGTCTGTCGCCACTGAGGGCTGGGGCCGCCCAGGTCCAGCCGCACGGGATCGCCGAGCGGGTGGCCCTGGCCGTCGAGCCAGCGGACCGAGCCGCTCGGACCTTCCCCGCTCCCTGCACGGCGCAGGTCCATGGTGTGGCGCGACCAGATCGCAATCTGGTACGTCGCGCCTGCCTGCACGGAGACGGCCGGCGACGCCAGGGCGAAGGACGTATCCGTTTTCTCGCCCTGCCGACGGACCTCGATCGATGTGCCGCCGCCGGACTCGCGCGGCGGCCCCTGGCGAATGGTCAGCGCCGAGTTGTAGTTCACAATCGACCAGTCTTCGATCGCCGCCAAGCCGAAGACGGGCTTGAGCGGCTCGCGCGGCTCGTATCGAAAGACGGTTCCGACGCGGTGGAGCTGCGCGGTGATCGGCGTGCCGTCCAAAAACGCCTCCACCGAATGGCGATCGATACCCACGCCGTCGGGGCCATCGGACAACGAGAACACCAAGGGCTGACGGGCATCGTCCGTACGCCGCGGCGCGTAGTCCACCAGTTGCGGAGGCGAAGCGTCGGCCCCCGGCCAGGCGCGGTCCTCGATCCACCGTTGTTCGTCGCCCAGCCGCACCTGCCGGACGACGGGCGTGACGGCGGCGCGGTTGGTGCCGAGCGTCAGTCGGTATTGGAACCAGTGGTGACCCGCGTGGATTGCCGGCAACCGGGCGCCGCTGGAAGTGAACTGGGAGTTCGGCGTGCCATCGGGCCCGGCCAACAGCGTCCAGTCGCGCGGCCCGCCGTCGCGGTCCGCCGCCGAGCGAACCTGTAGTCCGATGCTCGTGCCTTCCGGCGTGTCGGCCTGCCAGAAGACCCGACCTTGCTCGCATGGCTCCGTCATTCGCTGCGGCCGCGAGAGCATCTGGCCTTCGGCCGCGTATTGCGGCGGATCGGGTTGCGTGACCCAGGCCACGCTCCGCAGCCGGAATTGCCGCGAACTGAACAGGTTCGGCGAGTCGAAGCCGATTTGAACGATAGCCGTCGCTGCGCCGCGAGGGGCCCGTGACTCGACGGTTACGTTGTACCAGGAGTCGCTGGGGGCGGCGAAACGGAAGGGAGTTGCCTCCAAGGCGCGGCCGTCGCGATCCAACCAGCGGATCTGGTTCTGGCACGACTCCTTGTGGCCCTGGGCCATCGACAAGTCGAGCGTATGTGCGGCGGCGATCGTCAGCCGGCACAGCGCTGCCTCGGCAACCGGAATGGGCGGCGAAGTCAGCTCGAAGGCTGTGTCGATCTCCTTGTCGTCGCGGTGTACGAACAGGCTGCGGCCCCAATCCACATCGTCGGCAATCTCGATCTTCAGGGCGTTCTGGTAGTTCTTGACCTGCCAGTTCCCCAGATCGCGATCGAATCGCCACTCGACGACCGGTTGCCAGCAGCGGGCCAATTGCACGGCGTGGTCGTGGCCGGGCGCGCAGGCGATGTCGCGGCTCGTGCAGAATCGCGCTGCGCGATCCGCGGCGGCCGCCAGCGGGCTGGCTTCCAGCACACCCAGGCCGATCGCAATCAGTGCCGCCATCTGTGGCAGCATCCAGCGGTACTTGTTCACCTCAAGACCTCGCTTTCTGACGATGCTCATGAGAACCGCTAACAAAACCGCTCGGCGCGGGTCCACGCCGTATTCATCGCTGCTGTCGCTTTTTCCCGTTTTTCTGGGCGAGGTTCCGGTGGCTTTTGACATAGGCTCCGATCGTGCCGACCGTGTCGACCCACAACTCCGGCTGGGCCTGCAAGTACTCACCCAGGGCGGCGATGTTGCCCGTGGACAGACCCTCGCCGCCGGGATGCTGGGGTACCTCGTGAGCGACGAGGATGAGCCAGTAGCCCGTGGCGAGCGCCTGATCTGCGTAGCTCTTCAGTTGGGTGAGGCCGTCGTGATCCACGCCGAGGGCCTGGACCATGGCCAGGTCGCAGAACGCGGGATTGTTGAAGTATTCGCCTCGGTAGCCCCGGCCGACGAGGAAGTGCCGCGCCACGACGGGCACGTAACTGGCCCGATTCTCGCCGCGGCCCACGAAATCGAGGCCGCAGGGATAGGCGTAGCTAACTGGCGTGACGCCCAGCATCTGGCGCAGGCTCCGGTTGGCTTCGAGCAACTCGGCGTCGATCTTCTCCAGGGTGTAGTTCTCCAGCGCCCGTTCGCCGGGGCCGATCCAGGGAAAATTCCCGCTGCA
This sequence comes from Planctomycetota bacterium, assembly GCA_023621895.1. Taxonomy (GTDB): domain Bacteria; phylum Planctomycetota; class Planctomycetia; order Pirellulales; family Thermoguttaceae; genus JAAYCB01. The sequence continues at coordinate 4,979 of JAMOAF010000128.1, read as the reverse complement.
CGGGTGGTGGACCGAGTGATTGCCGATTTCATGCCCATCGGCGGCGACCGCGCGCCACAGATTCTGTTTCTTCTCGACGTTGGTGAGACTGACGAAGTACGTTACGCGGATCCCGCGCTCCTTGAACAGGGCGGCGCTGCGATGGTCGACTTGGCTTTCGCGTGCGTCGTCGAAAGAGATGGACAACGCGCCTCGCACGCCTTTGGGCCAGGAGAAACTGCCGGCCGGAGGGGGCTGCGCCTTCGAGCTTGCGGGATTGTCCACGTCACACGTATCGCAGCCCGCGGGACGGTGCCGCGGATCGGCCGCGGATGGACCAACTCGCTCCGCCTCTGGTCCGCCGGCGTCATCGCCGGCCAGGGCTGGACTCGCGAGCAACAGCAACAACGCGCAAACAGACGAAACGGATTTCACGGGCAAAGCCTCCTGGAACCAAACGGTGATTGGGCGAGGCAACGTCCATTTTGGAACTCGCGACGTGAGCCCGCCAGAACTGAGTCTTGTGGCCACGCCGGGCCGTGTCAATGCCCCGCTTTTCCTGGCTGGCCAGGCAGCACGCCGCAGACGTCGCTGCTTGCTGGGGGTGAGCCGCAGCCGGCCCGCGTTTGCGTAGCGGCTGGCAGTGGCAAGCGGCGACGGACGCCGCAAGCAGAGAGCGACCTCCCGCCGGCCCGTCCCGTGCCCGCGACGGCCCAGAACGCAGACTCCTCGACGCAGGCTTCGGCCGCGCTTCAGGCACGGCTGACAAGTGAGGCGTGCCTCACCGAGCAGGGCCACGCCCGTCAAGCCGCTTGCGGCCGGAGATGCAGAACGAAGAAAGTACGATCCGATGGTCCCAGGGCGCATTTGACACCGGCGAAATAGCGGGGTACTTTGGCGTCCGGGGTAATCGCATTCGGTGTCATGACGGCCGGTGCCGTGCGAACCAGATAGGCCTGTTCTGCTGTATTTCCCGCGACATACGGGCAACCCAGCGCAGCGAAGGTAGCCCTTGAAGGAGTGACCATGATCCGGAGAAGCGTTGTTTTGGCGTTTTTGCTGGTCGGCGTGTGTGCGGCGTCATCGACGCTGGCCGCATCTTCCCTCGATGAAGGTTTAATTGGGTATTGGCCGTTCACGGAAGGCCAGGGCGAGCAATCGGCGGACAGGGGGCCGTACCGGGCGCACGCCGTTCTCAACCGGGTGGGATGGGCCACCGGGGAGTTCGGCACCGCCGTCAGCATCGGCAAGCTCAACTCCAACCTGGTGATCCCGAACATTGCCGCGTTGGACGGATCGACCGAGATGACGGTGTCGGTGTGGGTCTACTGGAACGGCCTGAACGGGAAGTACCCGAACGTCTTGACGGGCGGCTGGAATCCGGGCGGGTTCATGTTTTTTGTCAACGAAGACAACCTGTCGTTCCGCCTGGGGCGGCGGGGACATCGGGCCGGGAAGGTGGGCGATCGGTGGGAAGAGGGGAGCTGCGGCATGGCACGGATTACGCCGCGGAAATGGACGCACCTGGCAGCGACATTCAGCTTGCCGAATGTCACCACGTACGTAGATGGGAAGAAGGTCGGCCAATCCGCGTGGCAGTACCCCATTGGCTTCACCGATCCACTGGTGCTCGGGCAGTGGAACACCGAGAAGAGCCACGATGGGTTGATCGACGAGTTGCGTCTCTACAAGCGGGCGTTGACCCCGGCTGAAGTCGCACTTCTGGCCGAGCGCAAGGGGCGGGACAGCGGTGAGATCAAGGTGGTTCCCCCGGTCCAACCCCGAACGCTTGCCTCCTTTGAAACGCGCTGCGCCACGTTAACGCTTAACGAGGCCGGTTGGGTCACTTCGCTTGTGCAGAAGGCCTCAGGAAAGGACGGGCACGCCAGGGAACTGCTCTCTTGCCAGACGCCCATGGTTACGGTTGTCGTGGAGGGCAACCGCAACGTCGAGTGTCACAAGATGTCGGTCGACAACGGGATTCTCACGGCGACCTTTCCGGGGCTGGACGGCCAGGCCAGGCTGCGCTGCGAGTCCAAAGGCGACTACCTCAAGTTCACGGCGTTGGAGGTCACGGTCCCGCGGGTCACGTTGTTCGTCTTCTTCCAGTGTGCCCCGGGTGTGACCCGGTACCGCGGCGAGTTCGCGGGGCTGGTATCCGACGACGACTCCGGCATCGCCCTGCGAGCTTTGGATTTGCAGGTCAACTGCGGCACCGCGATGAGCGCAAGCACCTCCGCCGACCTTGGCCTGACCGGGTACAGCGCGGGCCTGGCGGCAGGTCCGCGGTCCGAATTGCGCCCGATGCTGAAGGCAATGGCTACGCTGGAGGACGTGCCGCGATCGCCGCATGGCGGTCCGTGGGCGGCGGAATCGCCGATGGCCCGCCTGTCGTACCTGTTTGTCCAAGATGCCTTCACCGACACCGCTTCCTGGATTGACCTGGCCCGTCGCGGCGGCTTTGGCATCCTTCACTTTCGGGAGCCGTGGTTTCGCACGTTCGGGGACTACCGGCCCAACCCCAAGAACTTCCCAGGCGGCATGGACGAGATGGCGGCAGCCGCGGACCAACTGCACGCGGCAGGCCTCAAGCTGGGTCTGCACACCTTGAGCGGCTGCATCCGCACCGAATCGCCCTACATCACCCCCGTGCCTTCGCAAGAACTCATTTCCCTGGCGACCTACACCATTGCCAAAGATTTCGGCAGGGCCGACGACACCCTGTATGTCAACGAACCGCCGGTCGACCAGCACTCGACCGTGTTCACCTACCACGGCGCCACCAACGTGTTCCGCATCGGTACCGAGCTGGTCCAGTACACGGCGATCTCCCGCGAGCAGCCGTACTGCTTCGGCAAGTGCACGCGCGGAGCCTTCGGCACCCAGGCCCAGGACCATCCGGCCGGCGTCAAGGCGGAGTTTCTCAAGCAGGTTTATCTGGCCTTCTATCCCGTTCCCGGGAGCGGCCTGATGGACAAGCTGTCCGGTGACATCGCCCGCGCGTACAACACCTGCAAGGCGGACTTCCTCTATTTCGACGGGGCGGAGGGCATGGGCGTCGGGTATCCCGACAACTGCATGCGGTGGACGACCTTCCGCAAGTTCAACCGCGACTGTCTCAACGAGGCCAGCAACTGGGGACATCACAATTGGTGGTTCCATTCGCGCACCGGCGCCTGGGACTCGGCACACTGCGCCTGGAAGCCGTTTCAGGACCAGCACGTCAGCAGTGCCGGGCTCGCGCGGATGAACGACCTGCTCGAGCCGCAGATGGGATGGTGGTCGCTGAACGGCCCGGGGCCTCGCCACCGCAGGCAGTACCTGGATGAGACGGAATACTGGATGGCGAAAAACATGGCCCTGGATGCCTCGATGTCCCTGGGAGGCCTTAGCGTTGGCGGCGCCCCCGGGAACGCCCAGGCGATAGACATGCTCACCGTCATCGGCTGGTATGAGCAACACCGCCTGGCCAACTACTTCGACCAGGCGACCGTCGACCGTATTCGCGAGCCTGGCAGGGACTTCCGCCTGCGCCTCAGCGACCGCGGCGCGTGGCAATTCACGCCGGTTGAGTACTTGCCGCACAAGGCGGTCGTGTCCGCCGCGGAGCCGGCGCAGTGGACTGTAGACAACCCCTGCGGGCGGCAGCCGTTCCGGGTCCGCATCGAGGTGCTACAGTCCCCCCTTCCGCCCGGCCCCGCCGCGCCGCGGCCGATCATCGACTTCAGCGACACATCGCTGATCGCCAGCCGGGACTCCGCCGCCAATGTGACGCAGCAGCTCCTGACCGAGACGGCGGACGTGAAGGGAGGCTCGCAAAACCTCCGGATTCAGGCCGTCAACAGGAACGATTTCTCCGTTGGCGCCTGGACGAGCCTGGGGACCTCCTACGAATTTCCCTACCGGGACATCGGCGCCTGCTCCGGCGTCGGCCTCTGGGTGAAGGGCGACGGCAGCCGAGCCGTCCTCAACGTGCAGTTCCGGACTGACCGCACGTTCGGCGCGGCGATCTCCGAGCACTACATTGATCTGGATTTCACCGGCTGGCGCTATTGCGAGCTGCTGTTCCGGGAACGTGACAGCGATCGCGCTTTCGGCTTGAAGTGGCCCTATGTGCGCGGCGCCGGCTACGAGCTGTGCCACCGCGACCTGCAAACCGCCCGCGTCTCGGAGATCAACCTGCTGCTGAACCAAATCCCGGCCAAAGGCCAGGTTGACGTCACCATCGGACCAATCGTGGCGATGACGGCGGCGGACACCACGCTCCGAGACGTTGCCCTCTCTGTCAACGGAAAGCCGTTGCGGATCCCGGTGGCGATCTCCTCCGGGGACCTGCTTGAGCTGGATGAGGATGGAGTTGGCGTACACTACGATCAGCGCGGGGTGCTGCGTAGCCGTTTCCAGCCGGAATGCCCCGAGGGGATACCGGTCCTGAATGCCGGTATCAACCAGATTGCGTTTGGCTGCGTCTCTCCCGGCGCCGCCCCCGGCCGGGCGGTCGTATCCGCAGTCGCACTGGGCGAGCCCTTCGGTACACGCGCCGCGGACGTTGACTGGTCGAAGCTCCGATACGAGTACGACATGCCTCGTGTCATCACCCGATTCGACGGCCGGGACAACTGCTGGACCTCCGTGCTGCGGGACGAAGGCGGCGCAAGCCCCGGGGACCGGGCGACGCTTAATTTCGACATCGCCGTCGAACAAATCGGGGCAAACAAGGTCAAGCCGATGTTGGTCGTCAACGGCCGGGAGCTGAGCATGCCGGCTGTGATTGCCAGCGGACAGGTCTTGCGGTGCCGCGGTGAAAGAAGCTGGACACTGGTCGAGAAAGGGCAGCCCCTTCTCAAAGGGGAATTCGCCGAACCGTTGCCCGCACTGACGAAGGGAGTCAACCGTCTCCAATTGCGCTGTGACGAGCTTGGCGGTGCCGACTGCCGGATCTCCGTCAGTTGCGTGAAAGTGTACGGGCGATAGATGCGCCCTGTTCTCCAACGTCCTTG
>JAMOAF010000881.1 GCA_023621895.1 Planctomycetota bacterium | reverse complement strand
GAGTTCGTTTCGTCAACTCACTTGTTCTGAAAGCAGGCATCCATCCCCAGGAGGAAATTTGCCATGAGCGAAAGCAAGATTGGCACGTCGCGTCGTGAATTTCTCAAAAGCACCAGCCGAATCGCCGTCGCCTCCGCGCTGGCGAGCGCGGCCGCGCCGCGCGTCCACGCCGCCGAAGACAACACGCTCCAGGTGGCCCTGATCGGCTGCGGCGGGCGCGGCACCGGCGCGGCTGCTGACGCGCTCTCGGTCAAGCAGGGCCCGGTCAAGCTGGTCGCCATGGCCGACATCTTCGAAGACCGCCTCTCCGGCAGCTTCAAGAACCTCAACGACAGGTTCGCCGCCCAGGTGGACGTCCCGGAAGACCGCAAGTTCGTCGGGTTCGACGCTTACAAGAAGGCGATGGACTGCCTCAAACCGGGCGATATCGCGATCTTCGCCTCGCCGCTCACGTTCCGCTGGGTGCATTTCGCCCGTGCCGTCGAAAAAGGGCTGCACGTCTTCATGGAAAAGCCGCTGACGGCCGACGGACCGACTTCGCGCCGGTTGATCAAGCTCGCCGAGCAGGCGGACGCCAAGAACCTCAAGGCGGGCGTCGGATTGATGTCGCGCCACAGCCGGGCGCTCCAGCAACTGCACGACCGCATCCAGGACGGCGAAATCGGCGACATCGTTACGATGCGCGCCTATCGGATGACCGGCCCGATCGGCTCGGCATTTTCGACGAAATGGCCCGGCCAGCCGAGCGAGCTGCTCTGGCAGCTCAGGCGATTCCACAGCTTCATCTGGGCCAGCGGCGGCTGCTTCAACGACTTCTACATCCACGTCGTCGACCATTGCTGCTGGATGAAGAACGCATGGCCGGTCAAGGCCCAGGCGCTCGGCGGCCGCCATTATCGCAATGACCCCGCCGGAAACCTCTGCGTCGACCAGAACTTCGATTCCTACTCCGTCGAGTACACCTTCGCCGATGGCACCAAGCTGATCCTCGATGGGCGCTGCGTCTCGGGCTGCGCCAATTTCTACTCCAGCTACGCCCACGGCACCAAGGGTTCGGCAGTCGTTTCCAAGGCGGGCGACTGCGGCGCGCCCTCCAGCACGTACAAGGGCCAGAGCCCCGAGAAGGCGAGCCTGATCTGGGAATCGGAAGTTCCGGCCGACCAGCGCAATCCCTACCAGAACGAATGGAACGACCTGGTCGACGCGATTCGCAACGACAAGCCGTTTAACGAAGTCAAGCGGGGCGTCGAAGCCAGCCTCGTCAGCTCCTTGGGCCGAAAGGCCGCCCACACGGGCCAGGAGATCACGTTCGACGAAATGCTTAACTCCGAGGATGAATATGCCCCGGGGGCGGACAAGTTCACGATGGATTCGCCCGCGCCCGTGCGGGCCGACGCCGACGGCAAGTACCCGATTCCCATGCCTGGGATCGTGACCAAGACGGAGTATTGAGCCGCGTTTTTCAAGATGCGCTTTCTCACCAGGGGCGGGGCCGGGGCGGAACCGGCTCCGCCCCGTTCAATTCCCCCGCCAAACAGGGAGGACTCCAAGGGGTGGAGCTCCCGTGCCCAGATTATTCCCGTGGAACAAAGAAATCTCGCCACTCCCGCCGGCTGATCACCTTGGCAGCTTCCGCTGATCGAGCCGTTCGCCCTCGGGCCGCCGGACCGGGATCGCCAGCCCGCCGGACGCCTCCAACTCGTCGAACAACTGGGCTTGCATCGCCTTGACCTGTTCCTGGTAAGCCGGCACGCCAACCAGGTTGTGGCGCTCCAGCGGGTCGGTCTGGAGGTCGTAGAATCCATTGTCGTCCCACACGCCGTGATAGAAAACATACTTGTAGCGATCCGTGCGGATCGCAAACGTGGTCGGCGTTGCGGGAAAATTCCACTCCCAGTGATACTCGTAAAGGATGTGGTCGCGCCAAGGGATTTGCCGCCCAAGCAGCAGCGGCAGGAAGGAGCGGCCATCCATCCGGGCCGACTGCGCCGCCGCCACGCCGCAGGCTTCGAGGATTGTCGCGGCCACGTCGATGTTCAGAACCATCTCGGCGATCTTCGTGCCCGCCGGAATCATCCCCGGCGCGTAAGCCAGCATCGGCACGCGGATCGATTGCTCGAAGGCGTCGCGCTTGTCATAGAAACCGTGCTCGCCCAGTTCGAACCCGTTGTCGCCCATGTAGAGGACAAGCGTATTGCGGCTCAGGCCGCTGGAATCGAGGTACTCCAGCAACCGGCCGAGATTTTCGTCCAGCCCGTGCACCGTTGCGGCGTAGTCGCGATAAAGCTGGTCGAAGTCGGGCACGGGGTCGTTGTCAAACCGGCCCGTCTCCATGTGATCGACCCCGTGGATGCTGTAGCGGCGCTCACGGACCCAGCGGGGCTGCGTGCGGTAGTTCTGTTCCGTGTTGGCCATGGTTTCCGGGTAGGGGACCGGTTTCTGGGCATAGCGGAGAGCGTGACGCGGGGCGGGCTGAAACGGGAAATGCACGGCCTTGTGCGAAAGGTAAAGGAAAAACGGCTTCTCTCCCCGCCCCTCGCGCAGCCACTGGAGGGCCTGGTCGGTGAGAATGTCCGTGATGTAGCCTTTCGTCTCCACGCGGGCGCCGTTGACGTTCAGAGCTGGATCGAAGTAGACCCCGTTGACGTTCAGAGCTGGATCGAAGTAGACCCCCTGGCCGGGAAAGCTCACCCAGTGATCGAATCCCGGCCGCGGGTCGTCCCGCTCGTGGCCCATGTGCCACTTTCCGATGAAGGCGGTCGTGTAACCCGCCTTTTGCAGGTACTGGGGAAAGAAGGTTGTGCCCGGCGGCACGGGCCGCTGATTGTCGACCACGTGATGGTGGTGCATGTACTGCCCGGTGAGGATCGAGGCGCGGCTCGGCGAACAGAGCGAGGTGGTCACAAAGGCGTTGGCCAGATGCGCCCCCTGCCGAGCCATCCGATCCATCGCCGGTGTTTCGAGAAAATCGGGGGCCTGCGGCATGAAGCCCATGAAGTCGTAGCGGTGGTCGTCGCTGAGTACGAGGATCACGTTGCGCGGCTCTCCGCCCGGTGAGGCCCCGCGGGCTTCCAAGGCGATGCCGAGAAGCGCCAGTGCGGGCAAGAAAACAAGAAAGGCATAAAATCGGCCGGTTCTGGGCGACATCGGGCGCTCCTGGCAGGATAACGCGGGGGCAGGCAAGGGGAGGGTGCTCTCGGCTCGAGTCCTTCCAAGGTAACGGCGGAACCCAGCCCCAAAAGAGCTCATCTCCTGGCCAGTGTAGCCGGTCCGGCGGCAACTGGCGAGAAGTCGGGTCGGCCGGCCTTGCCGGCGCCGCTACACCGGGCGATGATGGACGTGGACAGGCAGATCGCCCGGCAGACCTTGCCAATGAACGAATCACCCAGCGTCCGTGTGAATGTATACGCCACGCTCCGCCAGTACGTCGGAGGGCGAGCCACGCTGGAAGCGCCGATCGCGCCCGGCATGGACGTGGCTGCCCTGCTCGCGTCGCTCGGCGTACCGGCAGAGAAGGTGCATATCGTCTTCGTGGACCGCCGTGCGGCCGATCTGCGGCGGCAGCTCCACGGAGGCGAAGTGGTCGGCGTCTTTCCGGCCGTAGGGGGCGGCTGAACGCCGGCAGGAAGAGGCGACCGTCGTAATGCCATTCTTTCGTGGGGTTCGTTCCTAGCCCGTTCGGATGGTCCGCGTGCTGGTTGGGGCGGCGCGGGTCGAGCGGCGACACGCCGCGGCGGGCGGCGGTGTTGAGTCTTCCTCGAACTCTGGCGGTTGAAAGCGTCAGGTAGGGTTGCGTTTTCGCCGATGTTTAGTACATTTAAGGGTTCCGCAGACAGACTCGCACGCCGTGCGTGCATTACCAGTTCCCGAAATATATGACAGGTTAGAAGGATCATGGGAAAGGCAGGACCTCCGAATCGTGGCGGACGCGGCACTCGCCGTCCGAGCCGGCGCCGCACGATGTTGAAGACCCGCGGCAAGAAAAAAGACCCGATTTTCGTCGACGGCAAGCGGCCTCGTCCAATGTATGTTGATTACAAGGACCTGGACCTGCTGAAAAAGCTGACGAATCGGCAAGGCAAGATTATCGGCCGCCGCAAGAGCGGCTGCACCGCCGCCAGCCAGCACGCGGTCACGGCTGCCGTCAAGCGGGCGCGGTTCATGGCCCTGCTGCCCTATGTCGGAGAATAAACGCCGCAAAAGAAGGCATCCAAACAGCAAGATCAGAAACCCTTTCCCGGCTGGACCGAGAGAGGGTTTTTTCGTTACTTGGCGAGGTTTCGGGGCGGGCGTAAGCCAAAAGGCCCCGAAAGCCGGAATTTTTTACTGCCTTGCCTGTTATTAATACAAAGGGCCGATTCGTCAGCCAGATCGACCCCCCCGGATTAATGCCCCCTAAATAGTTGACGGCGCCATTCCTACCGGTTTAGATTAAGACATGGAAGCCGCGCCTGCTCCCATCCGGCCCCGTCGCCGCCCCATCGGCGGTTAAAGGGCGGCGCCGAACCTTGGGAGAAGCCGGCTCGCGGCTGCGTCCGAACAGTCCCACCCCGACCGACCGAAGCCGCGGAAGGTTCCCCCCATCCTCAAACCATCCCCGCGTTGCGGTACACACCGGCCCACCCATAATCAACCGCACCGAGCCTGTGAGGGAACACATGATCGAGAAAAAGTCGTGCGAAGGCATCGGCTACAGCGTCGTCGATTTGAACGAGGCGAAACATGTCTTTGCCGCCGCAACGCCGCGGCGGACCGGATCGCTCGAGGAAGAGGCCCGAGACGCCTTGCAGACCATCGAGGCGGTGATGGCGGAGCAAGGGACCCGCGGCAGCATTGTCCACCAGGCGGTGTTTTTGCGCAAGGTGGATCAGCTTGAAGAGTGCCGCAAGATCATCAACGAGTTCTACGGCGACCAGTTGCCCGCCACCTCCTACATTCCGCAGCCGCCGTGCAACGGCCGCTTGTTGGCGATCGAGGCGATGGGTGTTGGGCGGGCGGGTGGCGGCGTGGAAATCGAGCGATTCGGCGAAGGATTGGTGGTCACTCGCCACGATGGAATCAGTTGGATCCACTGCGCCAACATCATGCCGGAGACGGCGGCGGAAGGCGTCTACGACCGATCGATCGACGCCTTCGAGCGGATGCAGCGCCGCCTGGCCGACCGCGGCGTCTCCTTTGAACAGGTGGTCCGCACGTGGCTGTACCTCGGCGACATCGTCGGCGCCGAGGGCGACACGCAACGCTACAAGGAGCTGAATCGCGCGCGGACCGATTTCTACCGCGACTTCTGTTTCTACCGCGACTTTACGCTGATGTCGCGAAACGGCGCCGTCTACCCCGCCAGCACGGGCATCGGCACCGACGGGCGGAACATCATCATGGGCTGCGTCGGGATCTCGATCGACAAGCCGGGCGTGGTCGTCCTCCCGCTGGAAAACCCCAAGCAGACCTCGGCCTTTGACTACGGCTGCGAATACGGAATCAAGAGCCCCAAGTTCGCCCGGGCGATGGCGATCGCCGGCCCCGGAGCGGCGACGATCTTTGTCTCCGGCACCGCCAGCATCACCAGCTCGGAAACACAGCACATGGGCGATCCTCAAGGACAGACCGAGCAGACCCTCGACAACATCGCGGCGCTGATCGGCGCAGACAACTTCGCCCAGCATGGCATCCCGAACCTCGGCGCCACGCTCGGCGATCTCGCCTTGGCAAGGGTCTACATCAAGAACCAGGAAGACTACGCCGCGGTTCAAGCGGTCTGCGAAAGGCGGCTCGGCGAACTGCCCACGATCTACGCAATCGGCGACGTCTGCCGGCCTGAATTGCTCGTGGAGATCGAAGGCATTGCCTTCGCTCCGGCGAGAACTCGGGTGGGGTGACCTTTGCGGGAATTGCCCCTGTCCTCGCGCGGCAAACGGTGCTGGGCCTATCGGGCTCCGGGCGGCTGAAAACGCAATGAACTGCGTTCTGCGAGAAGAACCCAGGCTAGTTGAACCGGCCCGAATCGTACATTGCCCAGAAGACTTCCGGAGGATACATCTCCTCCGGTTCGCCCGGCCGCCCGAACGACGTGCCGATCTGCCGAATTGACCGCATCTTGCGCGCCTGCGGCAGCCCCATCTTGATCCGGCCCGGCGTGAAGATCAGCCGCGTGAGCCCGTCCATCCATTGAAGGGGCGTCAGGTCCGTGACCTCCGAGCCGGCGATGTGCAGTCGCTGCAAGGTTGGATGGCCCTTGAAAGGACGGATGTCGGAGACCTTCGTGTCGGCCAGCGTCACGCTGACGACCGGGTTGGATGCCAGCGGAGCACAGTCCTTCACCGGGGTATTGTTCAACCAGACGGACTGAAGGCGGCCGCCGGCCAGCGGCCGCAAGTCTTCCACCTGCGTGTCGACCAGGTTCAACGTGACAAGCGGCTAGCCCATGAGCGGGCTGATGTCCGCCACCGGCGTCTGGCTCAAATACAACTCGCTCAGCGGCGCGCCCGCAAGGGCGGATATATCCTTCACGCGCGTGTTCTCAAGATAAACCATCGCCAGCGGCATCCCCTTGAGCACGCGGATATCGGAGATGCCGGTATTGCTCAGGTCAAGCACCACCAGCGCCATGCCCTCCAACACTCGGATGTCCGAGACATGGCAGCCGTGCAGATCAAGCTTTACCAACGGGAGCCCTTCGAGCGCCCGGATGTCCTCGATGGCCGGATCGCTGATCGCAAGGGCCGCGATTCCCCGCTCGCCCATTTCCACGGAGATTTTTCCAGTAAAGCCCGGATTGGCCTTGCCGATCGCCTCCTCAAGTTGCGCCGGGGTCTGGAACCCAGCGGATCCTTTTGTCGCCGCGCCGGCCGCCAGCGCGTCGTTCGCGGCAGGTTCCTTCTCGGCCTGCTCCTCGGCGGGGAGCGCCGGCGGAGGCACGGCGGCCGACGGCACGGCCGGCTTGCCAGGTGCGGCGGTATCCCGAGAGCAGCCTGTCGCAAGAGCCGCGACGCAGAGGGCAAACGCACTGGCAAGCACGCGATTCAAGGGAATCCTCCGTGGCAAACCGCAGCCCCAACTGCGAGGTGTACTGGTTTGAAGGGGGAAGCCCACGCGGCGATCTGAATAACAGCCGCTCTTTCCACGAATCACGCAGGCCGATTTAGCTCAGCCTATCGCGCCGCCACAGCGCGGTCAATCGAACGCCGCGGCGGCTCCCGCGGCGTCCGGAGGCCCTGAAGGACGTGCGTAGACCCCGTCGATCAGAATGGTCTCAAGAAGAATCCCGATCAGCCGCTGATTGGAGAGATTCGCCGCGGCGGCCTCGGCATTGCCGACCAGGCGGTGGCCGAGCACCGGTTGCGCCATCCGATAAACGTCCTCGCGGGTCGGCTCGATGCGGCCGAGCAGCAGCGCGCGCGCCTTGGCGGCCGAGATCAACGCGACGAGCCCGCACGGGCTGACTCCCAGCTTGATCCAACGTTCGACAAACTGTGGCGCCAGTTCGTTTCCCGGCCGCGTCGCGCGGACAAGCGCCCAGGCGTAGCCGATCACTGCCTCGGGCGCTTCGATCGCCGCCGCCGCTCGTGCAAACGCCGCCAATTGGTCACGCGTTCGCAACGGCTTGTCCGGCCCCGCCGAGAGGCGGGTCCGCCGGGCGATCTCCCATTCTTCGGCCGGGGTGGGGTAACGGATGGGCGATTGAATCAAGAACCGGTCGAGCTGCGATGGGTCGAGCGATTGGACCGCGCCCGATGCGGCCGGCCGGCGGGAGGCAATCACCAGCAGCGGTTCCAACCCGCCGGCCCCGCCCTCCGGCCCAAGGGGGCGGTCGCGGATCACGTCGACCAGGGCCGCGATCGTGCTGCGAGGCGCTTCATCGATGTCTTCCGCGTAGAAAACCTCGGTGAGCACCCCTGCGCGCGCCCGATCGTCGTCCGGATCGGCCCTCCGCCCAAGCCCGCGAGACGGGATCGCTGCAAGAAAATCCTCGCCGCGCAGATCGGGCGTAAACGTTCTCGCAGAAAAAGGCAGGCCCACGGAGCGGGCGATCCATCGTGCGAGCGTCTGCTTGCCCATGCCCGGATTGCCTTCCAAAAGGAGATGCCCCCCTGCCAAGAGGGCAACCAAGGCATGTTCGACGAGGCCGGGCGGAAGAATCACGTGCTCGCCGAGGGCGCTTTGGAACTCCTCGGCAAACACTCGGCAGTCGGCGGCAATCGTCGCCAGGTCGGTCAGACAGGCCGGATCAGACATGATGGATCGTCAAAAAAAACGGAACCGCTTACCTTGCAGTGTGCATTCTACCCGCTCGGCCTTCTAGGAGACAGCCTGTTGCCGATTTGTGCGAAGGCGCGAAGCCGGGGGAGTGATCCGCCAGTTCCCCCTTCCGGGGCCGTGTGCTAAATTGGAGCGATCAGGGATCATCCTGGAAATGTGCGGAAAGTCTGCCAGGGCCGGCGGAACGTTTCGCCACGGGCTGGTTTCGGCAGGCCTCAAGAGACAATGATCTTATGCCTAGATTCGACAACGCGTATGTATTGGACGTGATGTCCGACGACCACCCCGGAATTGTGGCGGCGGTCACCAATGCCGTCGAGGGATTGGGCGGCAACATCGATTCCTGTAGCCAGACCGTTCTGGGAGGCTACTTCACGCTGATCATGATCGTCAGCCTGCCGGAGGCCATCGAGGCCGAGGAACTTGCCGCCCGGGTCCGCGGCGCCGAGTCGCTCGGCAGCGAGTACCAGGTGGTGGCTCGCCGGGCAGTGCCTCACGCCGCGAGCGCGCCCCGCGTGGAAACGGATCGTTTCGTGATCACCGCCTTCGGGCAGGACCAGCCGGGAATTGTCCGCCGCTTCAGCCAGTACCTGGCCAGCAAGGACATCAACATCGTCGATCTCTACGGTGACCGGAAAGGCGAGGAATTCGTTCTCATCGGCCAGGTCCAAGTCCCCAAGCGATGGGACATCCGCATGCTCCAGGCCGACCTCGAGCAGATGGGCCAGGAACTCGGTTTCACCGTCAAACTCCAGCACGAAAATATCTTCGTGGCCACGAATCAACTAAGACTGACCCAGAGCCCGCAAGGATAGCCGCTCCGATGCTCCGAACCGACGAAATCCTTTCCACGATCGAAATGTTGCACGCCGAACATCTCGACGTTCGCGCGGTGACCCTGGCAATCAATGTCGACGACTGCGCCGCCCCCAATGTCGAGCATCTCTGCCGCAAGCTGTCCGGCAAGATCACGTCGCGCGCCCAGCGGCTGGTCGAGATCTGCGACCGCATCGGGGTCAAGTACGGCATCCCGGTGACGAACAAACGCATCGCCATTTCGCCCGTATCGACGATCCTGGCGGGCCACGGCCGTTCGGCGGCGGTCCAGGTTGCCAAGACGCTCGACCGCGCCGCGTTCGATTGCCGGGTGGATTTCGTCGGCGGGTTCTCCGCGCTGGTGCACAAGGGGATTTCCGCGGGCGACGAAGTCGTCATGAACTCGTTGCCGGACGTGCTCGCCCAGACGCACCGCGTGTGCGCTTCGGTCAACCTGGCTTCGCGGCGAGCGGGCATCAACATGGACGCCGTGCACCAGATGGGGCATATCATCAAGCGGATCGCCGAGGCAACAACCGCCCAGCGCGGATTCGGCTGCGCCAAGCTGGTCGTTTTCGCGAACATCCCCGAAGACAACCCCTTCATGGCCGGCGCCTACATGGGTTCCGGAGAACCCGAAGCGGCCGTGAACATCGGCGTTTCGGGCCCCGGAGTGGTCGGCAGCGCGCTGAAGCGCCGGATAGCGATCGAGCCGAACCTGACCCTCGGCGACCTGGCCGAGGAGATCAAGATCACGAGTTTTCGCGTCACCCGCGTGGGCGAGTTGATCGGCCGCGAGGTGGCCGCGGAGCTGGGGGTCGCCTTCGGGATCGTCGATCTCTCGCTGGCGCCGACGCCGACCGTGGGCGACAGCATCGGCGAGATCATCGAGACGCTGGGACTGGCCTGCGTCGGAGCGCCGGGGTCGACTGCCGCCGTGGCGCTGCTGAACGACGCGGTCAAGAAGGGAGGCCTGTTTGCCTCCAGCTCGGTCGGCGGCCTGAGCGGGGCGTTCATCCCGGTGAGCGAAGACGGCACGCTCGCCCGAGCCGCTGGCAAGGGTCAGCTCGTGCTCGAAAAGCTCGAAGCCATGACGAGCGTCTGTTCGGTCGGCCTCGACATGATCGCCGTGCCCGGCGATACCCCGGCTGAGACGCTCTCGGCGATCATCGCCGACGAGATGGCCATCGGGGTGATCAACAACAAGACGACCGCGGTGCGGATCATCCCGGTGCCCGGCGCCAAGGCCGGCGAAGTGGTCGACTTCGGGGGGCTGTTCGGCTCCACCCCGATCCTTGAAGTCCGCAATTCAGGGGCCAGCGACGTGTTTGTCCGCCGGGGGGGCCGAATCCCGGCGCCGCTCCAATCCTTGGGCAACTGATCGAAGAAGACAACCGCATCGCCCGGCTGGCCATCCGCTACATTCTCTGCAATCCGGCGATCACCGCGCCGATGCCGGGTCTGATCAGCGAGCAGCAGGTCGACAACGTGGCGCTGGCGATCATGGAACGCCGCGTCCTCGACCGGGGAGAGCAGGCCGAGCTGCGGCGGGCGATGGATCGGGCCTGGGCCAACCTACCCCCCAACTACCAGTGGCTGAAGGACTGGGAGTACGTTCAGGCGATCGGCCGGAAGGGCAAGGCATGAGTTGCGTGCATCGATTACATATCGCCGGGGCAGATCGACGCCTCGTGCGCGGAATGCCACGAGGAGCACGACGTGCCGGCTCAGAAAGTGATCGCCCGGCTGCTCGAGCGCTGCCCGGAAAAGACTAACCCGGCGGCGCTCGTCTGCACCGACTGTCATGGGGAACACCGCCTGAAGGTCCGCACGGTCGTCTGGGACAAGGAGACTCGCAAGCTGCTCAGCGGGAAGGGCGGAAAGAAGCCGGCGCGTTGAGGTGAAACGGCTACAGTCAACGAAGAGGCCAAAACGGGCAGAAAACACGGAACACAGTGCGAGGCACGAGCCGCCGCTTTGCGTGGCCTGGACCTCACCTCAAGAGAGCCGTAAAGCCTGCCTGTTCGAAATGGTGGTCGCCCGTCAACGCTTGCGTGATCTTCCGATCCTC
>JAMOAF010000254.1 GCA_023621895.1 Planctomycetota bacterium | reverse complement strand
TGCGCTGCGGCACAAACCCGTACGTAACGAAGCGCGGGGCAAGCCCACGCGGCTATCTGAATAACAGCCGCTTTTTCCACGAATCACGCAGGTCGATTCAGCCCAAGTCACGACCGCACGAGAATCGTCCAAACAAATGGTGATAAGCCGGCGGATCTTCTGTAAACTGGGGAAGGTGGCGTGACCGAAGGCTTTTTCATCGTATTTCCCTGTCCCATTTGCCAAGCCAGTCAGATCAACCTCTGGCAACAACTTGCGGGAGGCCGGCTGAAAGGCAGGCGGGGTAACCCTGGGGCCTCGTAGTTTGCAGGAGTCTGAGCGGAAGGGGAAAGCTGTGGCCAAGAAGAAGCGAGAGTTGACCGACGCCGCCGCGTTGGAGATCGCCGTGAGGGACCATCCTGAGTGGCGTCGGGCGTGGGAGAGGGGTGAGTTGGCCGATGAGATTCTCGGCGAGGATGGCCAGCCGATGAACCCCCGCGTCCATTTGGAGATTCACGCTGTCGTCGAGCGCCAGCTCGCCGCCGATGACCCGAAAGGCGTGGTGGCGATCGCAAGCGAACTGGCACGGCTGGGCGTCTCGCGGCACGACGTGCGGCACGAGATCGGCGCCGTGGCCGCAAAGCAGATATGGCGCATGATGAACAGCGGCTCCACATTCAACGAGCGGCGCTACCTGGCGGAACTGCGCAAGATCGTCGAGTCTTATCGATGACGCGCGTCCCCTCATGGCAAGGGTGTTCGCCAGGACAATGATGTACATTGAAACGGCTCGGCATGCCGTCGCCGGAGCGACTCTGGATTGGCAGGCATCTGAGCGCAGTCGGCGTACAGGCTGGAAGAGAGCTCGCCGGGCTGCGACTCTCCGCGGGTCTTGAGCCGTTCAGGCTCATCTCCGGCTCGGGCAGTTGGCTTTTGCGGATCACCTGGTCGAGGTTCAACGAAGCTGTCGCCGGCGTCAGTGCACCGGATCGTTTGCTTTAGGCTCGTCCGCGCTGAGCAGGCGGGTTTGCGTGACCGATGGCGGCTTCAGATGCACGTCCATCCAGCCGAAGATCAGCTCGCGCGACTCGTGGGCCACGCTGTGCCCCCGGCCGTGGACGTAGAAGGCAAAGTTCTGCGGCGCCTTTTCCAGCTCGTAGACATCCATGATCCGCAGCAGGGCGAGGACGCGCTGCCGCTGGACGAGTCCGTTGCCGTCGTTCAGCCCGGACAGGTCCATAAACGGCCGCGGCGCGACGAGCGCGATGATCTCGTGGCGGTCGATGGGCGGCAGCCTGCCTTCGAGGAGCCCCGGGCGGAGGTGCTTGAAGTAAACGTACCACCGATCGCGGGCGGAATTGAGGACATCCGGGTTGTGGCGAAAGAATGCGCCGCCGCAATTGCAGACTGCGGCCTTGACCCGCTCGTCGTAAGCAGCCAGGTAGTAGGCGCCGTGGCCGCCGAGCGAGTGGCCCAGCGTGCCGATCCGGTCCGGATCGACCTCGGGCAGCGACTGGAGCAGGTCGATGGCGATCGCGTGCTCGTAGGTGAACTTGCCGACGGCGGTCCACTCCGGATGCTTCTGGTAGAAGCGGGCCGTGTCGTAGGCGCCTTCCGGGGGAATTCGGTGCCCGGCCACGAAATGATCCGGCGCGATGACCACGTAGCCCCGCCGGCAAAGCTGATCGAGCCAGGCCTTGTCCGGATTGCCGCTGAGGCCGGCCGTCTGCTCCTTGCCCTGGGCCGTGGTGCCGTGGAGCGCGACGATCGCCGGGAACTTGCCCGGGGTCTTGCCCGCCGCCTCGCCGTGCGGCTTGAGCGGAATGCCCAGGTAAGCGTGCGCCCGCTCGTCCTGTTCCACGTTGTAGCTGATCAACTGCCGGCGATAGACGCCCTCAATGTCAACCGTCTCGTGGATTTCAAGCTCCAGCGGCGGCTTTTTTGGCTTCTGATCGTCGCGGATCAGCTCGAGGTAGCGCTGCTTGAGCACTTGCCGCCGCGCCCGCCAGTCCTCACGCGTCTTGACGCCCTCGATGAGGTCGTCCCAGGACGAAACGATCGGCGGCGGGTCGGACCGCATCCGCTCGGGCGGCTCGGCGGCAGATGCCGCGCCGAGGGCCGCTGCACAGAGGACCGGGGCCGCGCAAGGAAGGAGCCGATGCCGATGCAGCACTTTCATGAGGACCTCACTGGTGAGGGGAATCTTCAACCGCGCCGGGCTGCCAGGGCCGAGTATTGCCGCGGCGCCGGCCAATGTCAAGAATACAGCGAGCGGAGAAGGGATTTGTTGAAAGGCCGATGCGATGAAAGCGATGCTCTTGCGGCGGATCGTCTCCTTGCGTGAAACCGAGAATCCGCTGGACCTGGTGGAAATGCCGATGCCGGCGCCTGCCGCCGGCGAACTGCTGATCAAGGTGTCGGCCTGCGGCGTATGCCACACGGAGCTCGATGAAATCGAAGGCAGGACCGCGCCGCCGCGGCTGCCGATCGTTCCCGGCCACGAGGTAGTGGGGCGCGTCGAGCGGCTGGGGGAGGGGGCAGCCGTGCACCGCGTGGGCGATCGCGTGGGCGTCGGCTGGATTCACTCGTCCAGCGGGGACCGCGACGAGAATCTCAGCCCGCAGTTCCGCGCCACCGGCAGGGATGCCCACGGCGGCTACGCCGAGTATATGACCGTGCCGGAGCGGTATGCCTACCCGATCCCGCCACAATTCACCGACCGGCAGGCGGCGCCGCTGTTGTGCGCCGGCGCGATCGGCTACCGGGCGCTCCGCCTGGCAAAGTTGAGCGACGGGCAGTTGCTCGGTCTAACGGGCTTTGGCGGCTCGGCGCACCTGGTCCTCCAGATGGTCCGCCATCGCCTGCCGAACTGCCGGGTGTACGTTTTCGCGCGCGACGCGGGGCAGCGGCAGTTCGCGCTCGCGCTGGGCGCGGCCTGGGCCGGCGGCACCGCCGACCGCGCGCCCGAAAGGCTCCACGCGATCATCGACACCACGCCGGCCTGGGAACCGGTTGTCCGCGCGCTGGCCAATCTGCGTCCCGGCGGGCGGCTGGTGATCAACGCGATTCGCAAGGAAGACGCCGACAAGCAGTGCCTGCTCGACCTGAGCTACCACGAGCATCTCTGGCTCGAGCGCGAGATCAAGACCGTCGCCAATATCACGGGCGACGATATCCGCGAGTTTCTCCCGCTGGCCGCCGAGATTCCCATCCGCCCCGAGGTGCAGACCTACCCACTCGCGGAGGCCAACCGGGCGCTGCTGGAATTGAAGGCCGGACAAGTGCGGGGCGCGAAAGTGCTCGTGATCAACGAGCGGGATGGATTCGGCGTGTGAGTCGTCGACCTCGGCCGGTTCCCAAGCTGGAGCTTGGGAACCAGGTAATGGGTGGGAACCTGGGAAGGATCACATGCGGACTTGCAGCCGCTGGCCTTCGGAAACGACAACCGCGTCGGCAAACGTGACGATCGCCCGGCCGTCGTGCCTCGCGACCGTGGCCGCCAGCGGCTGGCCGTCCAGGTCGGCCTTGACCGCGCTGACGGCTCCGGCGGGCGCCACGACCAGGGTTTTCAGCCGCAGCCGGCCATGCTTGATCTCGATCTCCGCGCGGAAATCCGCCGGCGTGGACTGCTGGGAGTAGCTGCCCCAGCCCTCGGCGGTGGTCATCGCCGCCTTGAAGTTCTCCGGGCTGAGCCGCGGCGCGAACTCGATCGACCCCTTCGGCCCATGGCAATTGAAGCCGCAGGCGGCTTGAAACACGCCGTAGCTGGCCATCGCTCGGGCGTAATGGTCGGAGCATTCGATTTCGTTGTAGGGATTTCGCTTCGCCGCGCTGTAGCGGTCGTGGATCGCGCGGCTGACGGCGAGGCCTTTTTCGAGCAGGTCGGGCTGGTCGATCCCCTCCCAGATCATGTGGGCGGCGGCCTGCCATTCGAAACCGGTCATGCACTCGTTGAAGTACATGTACTGCCAGTGCTGCTTGAACTCCGGGTTCTGCCCGCCCTTCGGCCAGGTGCACATCAGCAGCCCCGCGTCGCCGGCGGCGGCGTACCAGCGGCCGCGGGGGAATGCCGCGCGAAACGGCCCCACGTCCGGCACGAAGTTGTAGCGGAACAGGGCCCGCAGCGCGGAACGCTGCTTATCCGCGTCGAACAACCGGCCCAGGCCCACCCAGTGGGCCCACGTCTGCCCGAAAACCTGGTCGATGTAGCAACCGGGGCCGACGCCGATATCCTTCTTGCGCTCCGGGTCTTCGAGCTGGATGAAGTACTCGCCGTTGTAGAGTTCGAGGATCGACTCGGCGCCGCGCTCGGCAAGCCGCCGGCACCGCGCGGCGAACTCCGCGTCGCCGATCTCGGTCGCCATTGCCTCGCCCGCCCTCAAGGCCGCCAGGTAGAGCGACGCCAGGAACGAGATTTTACCGAACCAGGCCGCGTCGAGCGTGTTCGGCTGGGCGCCTTCCACGATCCCGTCGCCGTTGCCGTCCTTTTGGATCATGTACTCGATGGCCAACTTCACCTTCGGCCAAATTCGCTGGAGAAAACCGCTGTCGGGCGACATCTGGTGCTCGCGATAGGCCCCGAGAATCCGGCCGCACTGGCCGTCGTCGGCCGGTTCGTTCGACCGGGCCACGTCGGTCCTCATGCCGATCCCGCCGCTCTCGTGCATGCCGATACCGAAGTTGACCCGCTCGCGCTCGTCGCGCTCGATCTCCGGAAACAGGCGTCCCGGCGCTTGGGCGTAATGCCAGACGTGCGTGCACGTGCCCTGGCAGCAGCCGATCCCCTCCCAGGCCCAGAACCGCCCATCTTCGAACCGGTAGCACGTGGTCGTCGCCAGGGTCGACGTGTTGGCGAGCGTGCGGTCGAGCAGCCAGTAGGGGAGCGTCGAATCGTACCAGGTTTCAACCCACGCGCGCGTGTCGCCGCAAAGGCGCTCGGAATTGGCCGCCAGGTACCGCGCGACGGCAAGCGCCGACTCGAAACGGGCCGCGTACGCGTGGCCGACGCGGCCGCCGCCGGCCCCGCGGGCGTAAAAGTTGGGGAAATGCCAGGTGACGGCAAAATCGGCCGTTTTCTCCTCGCCGGGCGCAAGCCGCAGCTTCCTGCCGACCTGGCCGGTCAACTCGGCGGAAAGCTCGGCGCTGGCCGAGGCCGACTCGCCCGCCGCCGCGCGATCGGCCAGGGCAATGTCTTCTTCATCGCCGCCGAGCAGCGCAAGGGCCATCGTGCCGAAGTCGCGCTGCTCCGGCAGTGCGGACTCCTCCAGCGGCCGATCGGTGAAGACGATCTGGTCGATCCCAATATTGCCCCAGCCCGTGCCGACCTGGTCGACCACCTGGAGCCGGGCCTGCTTGCCTTCGTGCTGGCGCGTGTTGAAGGCCGTGCGGGCCATGCGGTTGTCGTTCCTGCCGGTTGCCGAGGCGACCGGCTTTCCATCGACGAGCAGGTTGACGCAGGTTTTGCCCTCGTGCGCCCCGCCGCCGACGTAGAACTGGATGTAGCGCCGCTCGATGGTGAACGGCCGGCTCGTGAGCGTGCCGACGCGCGCGTCCTTTTCGCCGACGCTGCCGCCGGGCGCCGAGGCATGGCTGTTGACAACCCGCTCTCCCTCGCCGCCGACGTCGCCCTGATACTTGGGAATCGCCTTCTTCTCGACGGGGCCTTGCCCGAAGGCATCGCCCTCGGCCGTCCACGTTTCGTAAAGCGGCCGCTCGAAGTCGTCGAAGAGGATGTCCGGCCGCGGTGCTTCTTCCTTGGAAGCACTCGGCAGGGCCGAGCAGACCAGCGCGGTCAAACCGGGAGCGCGGACGATTCGGTTGCTCAGCCGGCCGGAAAACCGCGACTTCGAATCGAGGCAGACGGCATTCTGGAGATGGCCGAGAAGCTCGACCTCAACCGGCGTCTCTCCCGTGTTCTTCACGCGGAAGCTCATCACGGTGGCCGGCAGCGAGGAATCGGCGACATTGAGCGGAATGAACGGCGAGAACGCCTCGAGTCTGACCTCCACCGGGCAGTCGGCGTCGCGGTAGCGGACCCTTCCGATCGGGTAACGGCCGTCGAAGGTGATCTGGCGGAAACCCTCGCAATCGAGCGACCGCGCTTTGCCGCCGATGGCGAGGGTGAAGCCTTGCTTCAAAGGGCTGAACGGCCTGGCGGGCGAGACATAATTGGCCCCCTCGCGGGTCTTGATCTGGCCGCCCTGCCAGTCGACGCTCCGCGGAACGATCCCTTCCTGATCGCAATTGAATATATCCCAGAGCCAAAGCCGGCCGTCGCCGCCGAGGTAGAGCGTGCCGGCAAACAGCCCGCCCACCGGCATGCCGATGTGCTCAAGCGCCTGGGGATCGGACCAGGTCTGCTTTTCGCCGCGAGCGTAGAGCGAGGCGAGCCACCCGGGGTCGAATTGCTTGTCCGCGGGGATGATCCGCAGGTATTCGTTGTCGACCTGGCCGGAGTCGATCGCGGCAAACAGGGGATGCGCGGCGATCGTGCCCATGGCGCCGCCCGCGGCGATCATGAATTGGCGGCGCGACGAGCCCTTGGAACACGGCCCGGTGGGGCAGCAGGGGTTTGCGGGAATTGGCGTGTCGTTGTTGGTCATGGTTTTGGAGGCTCCATGGGATGCGCCGCCTGGGCCGTTAGGCGGCTTGCGGTGGAATCCGTAGGACGGGTCTCCTGGCCCGTCGAGTAGGTCGTGGTGGGGCGCGCTCGCCTCAAGGTTGTGCAGTGGTGCTTGGTTTGTGGCAACGGCGGTGCTGTTTCGGGCCGCGGTGGGTTGGGGCGCTTGCACCACCCTACGGCCGTTAAGCAGCTTGCGGTGGGGCGCGCTCGCCTCAAGGTTATGCAGTGGTGTTCGGTTTGTGGCAACGGCGGTGCTGTTTCGGGCCGCGGTGGGTTGGGGCGCTTGCACCACCCTACGGCCGTTAGGCAGTCCTATGCAATGCCCGGCGCTGCCGGCATCTCCATCACCATCGAGCCGCCGGCCGACCGGATCATGTTGTTTTCGAGGGCCTTGCGTCCGCCTTCCACGTTGTACTCCAACAGAGGACAGAGCGATCCGGCCTGCGATGCGACGCAGTGGGGTGCAGCGATCCATGGACTGGTGATGTGGGGCACGACTTTCACTCCCGGATAGCCTTCCACGATCCGGCAGATTCGCAGCCACTCGGAGATGCCGCCGCACCAGACGGGGTCGCTCTGGACGTAGTCGACACAGCGGCGGTCCAGAAAACCCTTGACCGGCCAGCGGGTGTACCAGTGTTCGCCGCCGGCAATCGTCACGCCTGTTTCCCCCTTGATCCTCGCATAGCCGTCGAGATGCTCGGGGCAGATCGGCTCTTCGATCCAAAACGGCTTGTATGGCGCCACGGCCTTGCACAACCGGACGGAGTAGTCCACGTCGGCATGATAACGGATGCTGTGGTTGTCGAACATCAGCTTTGCGTCGGGCCCCAACTCTTCCCTGAGAACGCGAACCAATTCGACGTCCTGCTTCATCCCCGCATCGCCGTCGGCGGCACTCCGGGTGAAGTACCATTTCTGGTAATGGAAACCCTGGTCGTAGGCTTCGCGTGCGCGTCGGCGCGCGTCGTCGAGGCCCTTATTCGGCTCGCCAGGCCGCCAATAGACGGGAACCTGCTTGCGATCCGCCTGGCCGATGATCTTGTAGGCGGGCTTTCCCACCAGCTTGCCGCGAAGGTCCCAGAGGGCGATGTCGACGGTGCTGAAGGCCATGAAGACCCGCCCGGTGGCCGTCTGGCGGTCGCCGCGGGGCTTGTTCGCAATCTTCTCCCCGGTGAGCGGATCGCGCCCCTGGGCATAGAGTCTCGCTCTGGCCGGGAAGATCGCCTCCCAGAGTGTCTCTCCCTCGAGCGTCATGTCGAACGCGTTCCTGCCGACGAGCAGCTTGCGGATCGCCGGCAGGTGGCGCTCGAGCGCCTGCCGGTCCTGGGCGCTGCTGCCGGCGAAGCTCCCGCAGACGCCTCCGTCGGCTTCGATCACAACACCGTCCGCAAGCCGCACCTGGTGGATGACAGGCGCGCGAACCTCGCCGGCCCTCGATCGATCGGCAAGCGAGGCGGCGCCCAGTGCGGCCAGTCCGGCCGAGGCGAGGAATTGCCGGCGACTGAACGAGTTGCTCATGAGTATTGCCTTTTTCGGATCAGGCGTTGCCGCGAGCGAGTGCAGCCTGTGCCTGGTCGATCAATGGATTGTCCGGCTTTCCCGATCCTTGGAGCAGGAAGGCCGCGGCGGCCAGGTAGCGGCCGGCCCACTGGGGAGAAATCTCGCCCGCATCCTCGAAGGCGGCGGAGGCGAACTTGTAATCGTGGACGCTCGAGCCTTTTCGGACCACCAGGCGCCTGGCCTGGTTGATCCAAGGCTTGAGGGGGCCGCCGCCTTCCGCGTAGGCGAGCGTCGCTCGAGCGGCCTCGATCGAGTCGCGATTGACTTGGGCAAAGATCGCCTCGATCGGCTTGTCCGCGCCCGGGGCCCGATCCGCCGGTTTCAACTCGTCGATGGGAAACTCGCCAACC
>JAMOAF010000339.1 GCA_023621895.1 Planctomycetota bacterium | reverse complement strand
GTTTTCGCGCCAATCGCCCTGGCGCTTTGGTCTCTCGGGCATTTGACGGGAGAACTTCAGCAGATCGATCGGCTGGTCGGCGTCGATGTTGCTCGCGTCCAAGTCGACTCGGATCTGCACCAGGTCGCGATACTCGGTCTCGGACAGCGCGCCCGAATCGCGGAGCCTGCGAAGCATCTCCGAAAAATCCCGGGGCGTGATCTCGCGCAGGTCGTAGCGCGAGACGATTCGCGCCAGAATCTCCATCGTGGCGTTCGTGCCGGCGGCGGCCTGGAGTGTATTTCCGTCCGTTTGCCCGCCCGCGGCGCGGCCCGGCTCACCGCGCCGGGCAATCGCACTGGAATCCGCATAGCCCGGCGGTAGACCTGCAATTTGCACCTGTCAACCTCCTCTACCTTGCGCGGCGAACACACAAGAAATCTCGGCAAGGTTCAAGGTTCAATTTCCAATGGCCAAGAGTGAACGAGACCGGACCTTGGCTTGGGTGATTGGGAGCACTGGACTTCGGGGACTTAGAGTTTGAACCTTGATTTTGAACCTTGAACCTCAGTTTTTGGACCTTGCCGAAATGTTCGCTGCGCCTCGATGAGCAAACGCCGGGCCAACCAAGTTGCCCAAGAGCCTGGCGATTGCCGAAAACCGCCGTAACGGCTTGCCAGGGAATGTCTTTTGTCTCTTGCCGCCCAGCCCTGCCAGCCGCGCGTTCCGCGGCAAGACTTGGAGGAGAGCGCCGATTCGGCCGATCCGGCCCGGCAAAACCTGCCGCAACCCCAAAAGCCGCCGGCGCGCCTTCCGCACGGCGCCGCGAGGGACTATACTGGCCTATTTGCGATTTGTGCGGTTGTTGTAGGAAGGGTGAGCGGATGGCTCATACGGTGCAGTCTTTTGTCGAGACCCTGCGGGCCGATGGCGTCGAGGCCGGTCGCAAGGCCGCCGAGCAGATCCGGCTCGCGGCGGAAGAAGAGGCCAAGCAACTCCTCGGCGAGGCCGAAGCCAAGGCGCGGACGATCATCGAGGAAGCCGAAGGCGAGCGGCGGAGGACTCTTGAGCGGACGCAGACCGACCTGAAGTTGGCCGCTCGAGACACGGTAGCCGCGCTGCGCGACGTGCTCGGCCAGGCGATCAACCGTGTGTTGACACAGGCGGTGTCCGGTGCATTCGAGGACGTCGATTTCTTGAAAGACTTGATCCGCCAGATCGCCTGCGCCTACGCGCAGTCGGACGCGGCGGGCAAACAGACAATCGAGGTGAACCTCCCCGAGCCGATGCGGCGGAAGCTGGCTGCCTGGGCGATCGACGCGCTGCACCAGGGGTGCGATGGCAAGAAGCTCTCGGTCGAGTTGCACGGCGCCCTGTTGGCAGCCGGGTTCGAGTACAAGCTCTCCGGCGGGACGGTGGAGGTGACGCCCGAGTCGGTCGTCGAGGTGCTTTCCCAAATTGTCACGCCCGAATTGCAGCAACTGATCGTAGCGACGGACACCTGACATCTTGTTGCCTCCCATGCAGATTGCCCGGCACTTCTACATCACGACACTCCCGGCGCTCGGCGAACTCGGCAGCGCGGTTCCAATGGGGCTGGCCGATTTGATCGAGCACGTCGGCGAGCACCGGCAATTGCGTGAGCAGGTGGAGGCGGTCGTGTTGCTGGACGATCTCATTCAGCGCGAGTCGCTGCTGGCTGGCGAAATCGAGGAAGTCGAGCCGGCGGTGCTTTCGCAGCCGCAAGCGCGGGGCGAGGCCCCGCTACCCGAGACGCTGGCGCCGCCGCAAGCGAGCGAGCCGTCCGCGTCGCTCGAGGCCGACCGGCTGTGGGAGAGCTACTTCCGCTACGCCCATGAATTGGGCCGGATGAAGGGAAGCCGGTTTCTCGTCGAATGGGTGCGATTCGAAGTCGCGCTGCGCAACGGGCTGGCCAAGGCTCGGGCAAGGCGGTTGGGGCTGGAAGAGAAGGATTACCTGGTCGCCGCCGACCTGGGCGAGGCCGACGAGGACCTGTCGCCGCTGTTGAGTGAATGGGAAGCGGCGCTGACGCCGCTCGCCGGGCTTCGCGCGGTGATCCGGGCGCGCTGGTCGTGGATCGAGCGCCATGACGCCTGGTTTTCGTTCTCCGTCGACGAGGTGCTGGCCTACGCTGCCCGCGTGATGCTCTTGGAGCAATGGCGCCGCACGGAGGAAAAAGAGGAAGCTTCAAGTGCTTGAGGAAGCCCGAGGTCAACGACTGGATCCTGCCAGAAAGGGAACAGGCGCGTGAATGCGAGGATAGTTGCGGTTTTTGGGAACCTGGTGATCGCCGAAACGGACGGGCGCGTCGTTCAGAACTCGCTGGCCTACTGCGTCCGCTCGGACGGCGTGCGCCTGATGAGCGAGGTGATCCGCGTCCGCGGGCAGTTGGCCGACCTCCAGGTGTTCGAGGAGACTCGCGGCCTGCGAGTTGGCGACCCCGTGGAGTTGCGGGACGAGATGCTTTCGGTCGTCTTGGGGCCGGGCTTGCTCGGCAAGATTTACGACGGCCTGCAAAACCCCTTGCCCGAACTGGCCGAGCAGGTGGGCTTCTTCCTCCAGCCGGGGGTCTATATCCATGGGCTCTCCCTGGATCAATCGTGGGATTTTACCCCAGTGGCCGAGCCGGGCGACGTCGTCCTGGCGGGCGACCCGCTGGGCGCCGTGCCCGAAGGGGAGTTCACCCACCAGATCATGGTCCCGCTGGCCTGGCGCGGCGAGTACACCGTCGAGAAGGTCACGGCGGCCGGCCGCTACACGGTCGAGCAGGAGATCGCCGTCCTGGCGGGCGCGGACGGCCAGAAGCGCGCTGTCACGATGCAGCAGGACTGGCCGGTGAAACGCGCGCTGAACGTCTCGCGGCGGCGGCTCTTGCCCACCGAACCGCTCGTCAGCCGGGTGCGAATCGTCGATTCGATGTTTCCGGTGGTTCGCGGGGGCACGTATTGCATCCCCGGTCCGTTTGGCGCGGGCAAGACCGTTTTGCAGCAGATCACCGCGCGGCACGCCGAGATCGACATCGTCGTGATCGCGGCTTGCGGCGAGCGGGCCGGAGAGATCGTCGAGACCTTGCGCGACTTTCCAGAGCTGACCGACCCTCGCACCGGCCGGAGCCTGATGGAGCGGACGATCATCATCGCCAACACGTCGGCGATGCCGGTCGCCGCGCGCGAAGCGTCGGTCTACACGGCGACCACGCTGGGGGAATACTATCGCCAGATGGGGCTGAACGTGCTGCTCTTGGCCGACAGCACGTCGCGCTGGGCGCAGGCCATGCGCGAGCTGTCGGGGCGGCTGGAGGAGATTCCCGGCGAGGAGGCGTTTCCGGCCTACCTCGAAAGCCGCATCGCCGCCTTCTACGAGCGCGCCGGAGCGATCGAGCTTCGCGACGGCCGCGTCGGTTCGCTGACGATCGGCGGCACGGTCAGCCCGGCGGGCGGGAACTTCGAGGAACCGGTCACCCAGGGAACGTTGAAGGTGGTTGGAGCGTTCCACGGCCTCTCGCGGGCCCGCAGCGATGCCCGCCGCTACCCGGCGATCGACCCGCTCGATTCGTGGAGCAAGTACAGCGGGATTATCGCGCCGGAAACGGTCACCCGGATGCGCCGGCTGCTGCGGCACGGCAGCGACGTGCGGCAGATGATGACGGTCGTCGGCGAGGAGGGGACGTCAATTGACGACTTCACCGTCGCGCTGAAAGCCGACTTCTTCGACAACTGCTACTTGCAGCAGAACGCCTTCGACGAGGTGGACGCCGCGACGCCGGCCGATCGGCAGCGGTTCGTGTTTTCCAAGGTCGCCGAAGTGGTCGAGACCGAGTTCCGTTTCACGGACAAGGCGGAGGCTCGCCGGCGGATGTTTGAAGTGACCGACCTGTTCCGCAATTGGAACTACGCCGCGACCGATTCCGACGAGTACCGCCAGTGGCTTGACAGGATCGACCAGTTTATTTCCCAGGCGCAACAGCCCGCGGGCGCGTGAAAGGCCGAGTTGATGAGGAAATACTTCGACGAGATTCGACAGATCGCCGGAAACGTGGTGACGGTGAACGCCACGGGCGTGGGTTACGACGAGCTGGCCGTGATCCAGTCAAAGTACGGCGAATCGCTGGCGCAGGTGATCCGGCTTTCCGGGCAGCAGGTGAGCGTGCAGGTGTTCGCCGGCTCGCAAGGGGTCTCGAACACCGACCGCGTGCGGTTCTTGCAGCGCCCCATGCAGGTGCCGTTTTCTGAAGACCTTCTCGGCCGGGTTCTCGACGGCTCCGGCCGCCCGCGCGACGGGCGGAGCGAGGTGACCGGCAAGATGATCGAGATCGGCACCCCGCCGGCCAACCCGGTCCGCCGCCGCATGCCCGACCAGATGGTCCACACCGGCATCCCGATGATCGACGTGTTCAATTCGCTGGTGGAATCCCAGAAGCTGCCGATTTTCTCCGTCGCCGGCGAGCCCTACAACGAGGTGCTGGCGAGGATCGGGCTGCAAGCCGACGCGGAGGTGATCATTCTCGGCGGGATGGGGCTGCGGCACGATGATTACCTGAATTTCCGCCAGGCGTTCGAGGGGGGCGGCGTGCTCGGCCGGGCGATCATGTTCATTCACACGGCGGCCGACCCGGTCGTCGAGTGCCTGATGATCCCCGACCTCTGCCTGGCCGTCGGCGAACAGTTCGCCCTCCAGGGCAAGCGGGTCCTCGTCCTGCTGACCGACATGACCGCCTTTGCCGACGCACTGAAGGAAATCTCCATCATCATGGAGCAAATCCCCTCCAACCGCGGCTATCCGGGCGACCTCTACACCCAAATGGCGCGGCGCTACGAGAAGGCCATCGACTTCGACGGCGCCGGCTCGATGACCATTCTGGCCTGCGTGACGATGCCGGGCGACGACGTGACCCATCCCGTCCCCGACAACACCGGCTATATTACGGAAGGCCAGTTCTATCTGCGCGGCGGGCGAATCGAGCCGTTCGGGTCGCTGTCGCGGCTCAAGCAGCAAGTCAACGGCAAGACGCGCGACGACCACCGCGCGATCATGGACGCCTGCATTCAGCTCTACGCCCTCTGCCGCGAGAGTCGCGAGAAGCGCGACATGGGATTCGAGATGTCCGACTGGGACCGGAAGCTGCTCCGCTACGGAGTGCTGTTCGAGCAGCGGATCATGGACCTGTCGGTCAACATCCACCTGTTCGACGCGCTGGACCGTTGCTGGGAAATCCTCGGCGAGTGCTTCGAGCCGGCCGAGACCGGCATCCGCCGCTCGATCATCGAAAAGCACTGGCCGAAACAAGACGGAAAACCCCAGCCCCATGCCGAGCCCGAACCTGCCCAGGCCGAGGCCTGATCGCGGGGAAGTCCGAGACACTGACTGTTTGCGATAGAGTGAACCGGTGGCCAAGAAGATCAAACTCACCCGTCCCGAGCTGAAGCGGTATCGCGAGGCGCTGGCGCGCTACGAGCGCTACCTGCCGATGCTGAAGCTCAAGCAGCAGCGGCTCCAGGTCATGCTCCGCGAGGTGGTCGAGCAGCGCAGCGCGGCGGAGCGGGCGTGCGAGGAGATCGAAGCCACCTTGCGGAATTATCGCAGCGTGCTGGCCGATCGCGCCGGCGCGCCGCTCGAGGCCTGGTCCCGCCCGGCCGAGGTCCTGGTCGACGAGAAGAACGTTGCCGGAGTGGCGGTGCCCGTGTTTCGCGACGTGACCTTTCCCCAGGCCCGTTACAGCCTTTTCGGCACGCCGCCGTGGATCGACCGGGCCCTGGCGGACCTCCGCGAGCGGAGCCGCCGGCGGGCGCGCGTCGATGTCCTTCAGCGCGAGGAGCAACTGCTCAGGCACGAGCTGACCCGCATCATCCAGCGCGTCAACTTGTTCGAGAAGATCATGATTCCCGATGCCCGCGAAGCCATCCGCCGCATCCGCATCAAGCTCGGCGACGAAATGACCGATGCGGTCGGGCGTTCCAAGATCGCCAAGAAGAAACTCGCCGAGACGATGGAGACCCAGCCGGATGCGGCCGGAGCCGGGGGCGATCGGCGAGACGGCCAGGGCGCGGAGCGCCGGGAGGAACCGACATGATTGTGCCGATGCGCAAGGTCTACCTGATCGCCCGGCAGACCGACCGCGAGCCGCTGCTGGCGATCCTGCGGGAGCTGGGCATTGTCCACCTGGTCCCGGTCGATCCCGCCTTGGCCGTGCCCGGCGAGGCTCTCAGCCGGCAGATCGACGCGATCAAGCAGGCGGTGCAAGTCCTTTCGGGCATCGAGCCGCGCGGCCCGGTCCCCGAAATCCCGGCTTCCGAGGCCGCCCACGAAGCGCTGGAGATCCGGCGGCGGGTGGCCGAGGGCCGCAACCACCTGACCGCGCTCTACCACCAGTTGGAGCAGATTGCGGTCTGGGACGACTTGCGACTGAAACACGTGGAGGAGCTTCGCCAGGCCGGCGTCAACGTTGAATTCTTTGCCGTTCCGGCCAGCGCCGTCGGCCGCATCGAGGCCGAGTGCGTGGCGGAGGTCGGTGAATTGTCGGGCCGCGAGATCATGGTGGCCGTGGTGGATCGAGGCGGGGGAATCGTCGTACCGGAAGAGGCGCGGCCGATGCGGCTGCCGTCGCGCGACGCGGCGGCAATTCGCGCGGAAGCCAAGCAGATCGACGAGTCACTGCACCGCGATATCAACCGGCTGCACGAGCTCTCCCAAGTCACCCCGGCCCTGGAGGCCGAGTTGCTGCGGCTCGAGCAGCAGGCCGAGGAGACGATCGCCGTTCGCGGGGCCGCGGCGGACGAGCATCTGTTCGCCGTGCAGGGCTGGCTGCCCGCCGAAAACGTTGCGAACTTGCAGGAGCGTCTCTCCCGGCGGAGCATAC
Organism: Planctomycetota bacterium; assembly: GCA_023621895.1. Taxonomy (GTDB): domain Bacteria; phylum Planctomycetota; class Planctomycetia; order Pirellulales; family Thermoguttaceae; genus JAAYCB01. Next base: position 1,670 of record JAMOAF010000339.1, on the reverse strand, counting down.
CAGCCGTGCTCGAGGTGCTCGAGCCGGCCGAGGACGAACAGCCTCCCACGCTGGTCCGCCCGCCAACGTGGGCGCGCCCGATCGAGGGCTTGTTCAAGATGCTCGGGACGGTGCCCGGCTACCGCGAGTTCGACGTTTCAATCCCTTTCCTGATCGCCCTGCCGATCTTCACGGCGATCCTCGTCGGCGACGCCGGTTACGGCGCGGTGTTGCTGCTTGGCCCGGCACTGGCTTACCGCCGGACCGCCAAGGCGCTTGGCGCCCGCTTCACGCAACTGCTGATGATCATCGGCGCCGTATCGGTAGTCTGGGGGGCGCTGACCAACTCGTTCTTCGGTTTCCAGGTGCTTCCGGCAACGTTGATCCCGATCGAGCTCAGCGAGGGCTCGCGCACGTTCATGATGCGATTGAGCTTCATCATTGGGGCGATCCATTTGTGCGTGGCGCAGCTCTGGCAAGCGGTCCGGCACTATCCCGATTTGCGCTGGTTGAACAAGCTGGGCTGGGCGCTGTTCGTGGGGGGCATGTACGGCGTGGTGAATATGTTCGTGCTGCAAGGGCCGATGACCTGGCGGAGTCCGTGGCCATACCTGCTGATCGCCGGCGCGGCGCTGGCGATTCTGTTCGCCCACCCGAGTCGCCGTCCCCTGGTGACGATCGGCGTTGGCCTGGCCCAATTTCCCCTTTCGATGCTCTCGGCGTTTTCCGACGTGATCAGCTATGTGCGACTGATGGCCGTGGGGCTGGCCAGCAGCGTGCTGGCCGCGAGCTTCAATGAAATGGCTCTTGGTTTGGGCATCTGGCCGTTGACCGCCCTGGTGCTGGTGCTCGGCCACGGGCTGAATATCGGCCTGGCGATGATCGCGATGTTCGCGCACGGCGTCCGCCTCAACATGCTCGAATTCTCCAACAACCTGGGCATGCAGTGGACCGGATACCCGTACAAGCCCTTTGCCCACCAGACCCGATAACTTGACAGATTCCGAACCACCTTTAATCGAACACGTGCCCGAGGAGTCGAACCGATGATGCAAGACCTAGTTGTTTCACCCTTTGCCTATGCGCTGCCGGGTCTGTTGGCCGCGGCCGATACGATCTGGCGATTCCTGGGCGAGACAGGCGGCGTGTTGGGCCTCGGCATGGCCGCCCTGGGAAGCTCGATCGGCATCGGGGTCGCCGGGCAGGCCGCCGCCGGGGCCTGGGCCAAGGAAGCCCGAGCGGGCCGGAACCTGAGCTTCGCGTATATCATTCTTGTCGGCATGCCGATCAGCCAGACGCTCTACGCGATGATCGTGATGGTGAATATGCGCAGCGTGTATGAGAACCCCGAGGTCGCCGTGGCGGACGCCGGACTGCTGATAGGCGTCGGCCTGGCAATTGGCCTGGCCGAAATGATCTCGGCCTGGATGCAGGGTTTGATCGGGGCGGCCGGCGTCCGGGCGCTCTGCGACGGCGAGGGCAAGGGCCTGGCCTTCATCATCATCGCGATGGGCATCGTCGAGACGGTGGGAATCTTCGCGATGGTCTTCCTGCTGGGCATGATCCCGGCAGTCTGAGCCGCTGCAACGCGCGTGCGGCGGCGATCCCCACGGCGCCGCCGTCTCCGCGCCGAGCAGATCGGCCAGGGGCTGCGGCGGGGCAGCCAGCAGCCCCAGCGCGCGGTGCGCGGT
>JAMOAF010000774.1 GCA_023621895.1 Planctomycetota bacterium | reverse complement strand
GGCTCCTCAAAATGTCGGTTTTCAAGCGCCGCGCTCATGTCGATTTTGAGCGCCGCGCGACATTTGGCCTCCGCTCGGATTTGTCGCGACCGACAACTCCTTCGATTCGTTGACGAAGAGGAGTATGGTTTTTCGTAGGGCGGTTATCCTTTCTGACCGAGCAGCTCCTGGCAAGTCTTTTCGAAGAAAGCGACGCACTGGGCAACCTCGGCTTCGCCATCGGCCGAGCGTTGGCTGTACTCGATTCCGATCACCCCCCGAAAACGTTGCCGATGGAGTTCCTTGAGAACCCCGCGGATGTCCGCCTTGCCCGTGCCGTAGGGAACGGTGTGCCCCTCTTCGCCGACGTTCTTCAAGTCCAGGGTGAACAGCCGGCCCCGATACTTGGCCAGGGTCTCGGCCGTGGGGAGGCCGGAACGAATCCAGTGGCCCGTGTCGCAACAGGCTCCGATCCGTCGGCTGCGACTCTGAATGAGCTTCAACAGCGTTTCTGGCTCCCAGTAGGGCGACGGCCTGGCGTGATTGTGGACCGCGAGGTTGATCTGGTATTCCTCGCAAAGCTTCTCCAGCATGTCGTAGGTCTCGAACTTCGGCTCGCCGTCGATCATTTCGATCCCCATTTCGCGGCAGAAGTCGAACAGCCGGCGGCAGGCGTCCTTCTCGGCCGGTATGCGGCAATAGCAGGCCGGCATCTTGACCCCCGCATCGCTCAGCCGCTTCTTCGTCTCCTGACGGTCGGCTGCCGACATCTGCTCGCTGAAGGTCGTTTCCGGCCTTTGCGGGTCGAGCTTCTGCCAGTTGATGCCCACCGTGTATTTCAGTCCCAACCCAGCCACCTTTTGGATTGTCTCGTACAGGGTCAGCTTGTTGAAGGTGTAGGCATTGCAGGCCAGATGCCAGCCGAGCTGCTCGGCATGCGGAGCACCGCGGGCGGTTGTCTCGGCGGCCCGGCCGGCGGGCGAGCTCAACAGGCGCATTCCGGCCCCCAGTGCTCCGGCGGTCACCAGGAATCCCCGGCGGCTGATCGGTTCTTGGCCGATGCACGTCGCGGTGAGGATATTATTGATGGTTGCATGGTTAATGGCCGGGGTGCGACAACCGTTGTCGCGTAAATCCCGGCTTCCGTTGGTCGCCGAGTGTTCATTGACCGCGCAAAACTCAATACCCGTGCGGGGTTCGACGACTTTCCATTTCTTCACAGCGAGACTCACGGCGTGACTCCCATAAATCAGGGTCAGAGGAAAGCCCGTTCTTCCACATGGCAGGCGTTCAAACAAACGGGTTGCCGGTGGGCGTCCTCAAAAGGCCAGTAGCGGGCAAGCTACCGGCCCATTTCTCAAGGCCGCTTCGGACTTGTCAACAAGTTCCTTGCCCGAAGCCTGAAATGAATGTGGCCGTCGCCGACCGTCAAGCGGGAGACCCGTCAGGGCTCGGACCGATCGACCGTAGCTTTGCCGCGCGCCGGCGGTTCCGCAAGTGGCTCGCCGAGCGCTACAACAAAGACGTGGAGGCGCTGCGATGGGCGTGGGATGATCCCCAGGTGACATTCGCCTCGGCCGAGCCGCCCGCGCCCAAGGCCCGCCGGGCCACCGAACACCTGTTCTTCCGCGACGCGCGCGACGTGGCCGTGCTGGCCGACGAGGAGAAGTCCTTCCACTTGCGCATGGGGGTCACCGCCCTCACCCGGCCGCTCGGCCGGGAGTTGCGCGCCAAGCTAGCCACGATGGGCACGCCGTTCGATCTCTACCTGCTCTCCGACGTGGCCAACTCGCACATGCCCGACTACAGACTCTACCTGTTCCTCAACCCCTATTACCTGAGCGACGCCGTGCGCGCGGCGATCAAAGCCAAGGCGCGACGCAACCGGGCGGTTTCGGTGTGGTTCTACGCGTCAGGCTGCGTTCGGCCCGACGGCACCTCGAGCGCCGCGTCTGGCAGTCGAGGACATCGTGGTCGCCTACGACGGACATCGGGTGGACTTGTGAAGCCGGCAGCCGGGGCAAAGCCGGTTTGATTGCCTGGCAAGGAGAAAAAGCATCGGCAAGAACCTGGATGGCCTCTACGCATCGGCATCGAGCGCCGCTCCGCTCACTCATCGCAACCCCAACTCTTGGCCTGGACGATGTCGGAAATTGGGTCGGGTCCCCAAGGCGGCACGTCATCGTACGCGTCGATCTGGACGGGCCTTGTTTTTGGGAGGGGGGCGTAAACGCGAGCCTCCACCTCAGGCAATCCGTCTTCCGTTTCGGCTCACCTTGATTTCCGCCTGCACCTACGGCGTCTGGCCGGGGCCGATCGAGGTGGTCAGGAGTCGATGCGTTGTCTGCTCAGCTTTGTCAAAACAAGGCGATGGCAGGACCGTGCCCGACCGAAAGGTTGATCGATCGGTCCGGCTCGGTCTACAATAGCCGCGTTTGGCTCAACGGCTGCTTGCCGCGGGTCGTCCCTGTGCGCGCACCTGCTCACCCACTACCACCGGAAGCACTTTCATGAGTTTTCCTGCTTCACGCCGCCAGTTCTTGAAGACGGCTTCGGCCGGGACCGCCTCGGCGTTCACGGCCACCAGCTACGCCAGGATCGTGGGAGCGAACGAGCGCATTTTCCCTTGCCTGTTCGTGATCGTCGCGGTTCTTTCCGCGGCGCATGCCCAGGCCGCGACGTTGCACGTCGGCGCGGCCAGTTGTGATATTACGCCGGACATGCCGCCGTTTCTCGCGGGCCAGTTTTCGCCCCGCGTGTCGCAAGGGGCCGAATACCCCTTGACGGCCAATGTCCTGGCGCTGGAATCGCGCGACGGCGACAAGCCTTTGGATTCGGCAATCATCATCAGCGTGGACACCGGCGCCGTGCGGGCCAGCATTCTGCTGCCGATCCGCGCAGCAGTTCAGCAGCAACTGCCGGGATTCGACGTCGGCAAGCTGATCGTCGCCGCCACGCACACCCATTCCGCTCCGCCCACCAGGGACGGGCAGTTCAAGCAACAGGAGGGCGTACAAGTTCCGTCGGACTACGTCAAATTCGCCGCCGCCAGGATCGGCGCTGCCGCCCAGCAGGCGTGGAATGCACGAAGGCCGGCCAGGTTCTCTGCTGGCCTGGGCCATGCCGTTGTCGCCTACAACCGCAGGGCCGTCTACGCCGATGGCACGGCTGTCATGTACGGGCCGACCAACGTCCCCCATTTCCGCGCCCTCGAAGGGATGGAGGATCATGACGTCAACACGAGGTTCTTCCGGGACACCGGCGACAAACTGCTGGCGATCGTCGTCAACGTTTCCTGCCCGTCGCAAGAGGTGGAAAACAACCGCCTGCTCTCCTCCGACTACTGGGGCCCGACCCGCGAAATGCTCCAGGAAAAATCCGGCCGGGACGTCACGATCGTGGGGCTGTGCGGAGTGGCGGGCGACCCGTCGCCGCATCTCCGTTACCGGCAAATGAGACCCGACCCAATTTCTGCCGTTTCCTGCCGCGCATAGGAGAAGAAATCATGAGCACATCCTGCGACTCAGCCGGGAGTTGGCACCGCTCGCGGCGCCCTGGCGAGAAGCGCGTCCGGTGTGGGCTGCTGCTGTTTCTGTCGCTGGCGGTCGTGCCCCTTGTAGCGAGGGCTGCCGATCCGGACCCGTTTCCCGGCACCAAGAGTCAATGGAACGGGTACGACCGCTACGATTTCTCGTGCGACGCACGCCCGTGTATCCTCGTCACGCCCAAGACGGCGGCTCCGGGCAAGCCCTGGATCTGGCGGGCGCGGTTCTTCGGTCACGAGCCGCAGGCCGATCTGGCCTTGTTGGCCCGCGGGTTCCACCTGGCGTACATGGATGTCGTGGAACTGTTCGGGAATCCCGCAGCCGTCGCGCATTGGAATGCCTTCTATCAGGAACTGACCACGCGGCACGGATTGGCCCGGCGCGTGGCGTTGGAAGGCATGAGCCGCGGCGGCTTGTACATCTACAACTGGGCGGCCGCGAATCCCGACAAGGTCGCCTGCATCTACGCCGATGCGCCGGTGTGCGACATTCGCAGTTGGGCCCGACGCAAGGGCACCAGCGAAAGCACGGCGCGGTTCTTCGCCGCCTGGCTGAAGAGCTACGGATTGACCGAGGAGCGGCTCGCCGAGTACCGCGGCAACCCGGTCGACAACCTGGAACCCCTGGCCCGCGCCGGAATCCCGCTGCTGCACGTGGTGGGCGATGCCGACGACGTCGTCCCGGTCGCGGAGAATACCGCCATCCTGGAAGCACGCTACAAGCAGTTGGGCGGCCAGATCACGGTCATCCACAAGCCGGGCGTGGGCCACCATCCGCATTCGCTGAAGGACCCCGCGCCGATCGTGGACTTCGTGGTGCGCTGCGCGGCACCCCGCGTCCCTTGATCGAACCGGCATTACAAGAAACGGTGGTGTCAATCCCGGCTTCCGACAACAACGGCATCAAGTGCAAACCGATTCTGTGTAGAAGAATGACGCTGGAGGTGATTCGATGAGCGTGCATCGTTGTGGTGAAATCGAGGGGCTCAGCCTAACGCGGCCTGACAGCCACAACCAAAGTGGGACGGATTGGCAATCCGTCCTACGAAGATGCGCGCGTGGCGCGCGCATCGTACGAACCGAGAGTCTAACGCGGCGCGAAGTGCTCGCGGCAGCGCTGGGGGCGGTCACGACCGCCGCTGTGGGCGGCCGTCTGCCAGCGGCATCGGCGGAAAGATGGCCGGTCAAGATCGGCTGCGGAACGGTCAGTTTCCGGAAACGGTCTTTGCGCGAGGCGCTGGAGCGAATCCACCGAGCCGGCTACAATTACGTTGAGCCGCAGGCCATCGAGCCCCACGGCACCTTTTCGGTCACGGCCGAAGGGCTCAAGAGACTCCTGGGGCTGTCGCGCTCGAAGTGGCTGGGAATCAACTACGATACCGCGAATGTGCACCACGCCGGCAGCGACGAAGTAGCCACCCTCCGGGCGGTTGTCGAGCGTGTCGTGCACGTACACGTCAAGGATACCGTGGGCAACCAATGCGTGGCTCTGGGCCAAGGCGAGCGGACCACTTGGCCGTGCACGAAATCGATCTGCGGAAGACGCCCGTCGCGCTCGGACCGTGGCTCACGCTCGACGGCACGACTGAACGTTTCACCGGCCCGCTGGCCGACGAGGCCAACGGATTGGAGCTACCGCCGGACGACGATCTATTGGGACGCCGATCTGCAAAGAGAGTTGATCTTCGGCCGAACAATCAGGAAGTCCCGCGGCGCGGGCCAATGGTCGATTCCGCGTCATGGTTACCACAGTTTCGTGCCCGTCGATTTGCTGAGCGACTGGCGCGAGGAATTGCTCGAGTTCACCGCGACGGGCCGGTTGCGTATCCACTTCTCGGCCGTTCCCGCGTGCGATCGCCGCGTGTGTCTGATGCAGGACCGGATCTATCGCAGCGACATTGCGATGTGCGCCCAGGCCTACCATCGGCCGGCCATGCTTTCGTATTGCCCGGCGGCGAAGAAATAGCGATTCACACGCCACAGGTCAGAAGGGAGAACACCATGCAACCTGTCACTACGACTTCAAGCGCCGGCAGAGTCACGCGCCGCGGCTTCCTGCGCAACGCCGCCATGGCCTTGGGCAGCGGATTGGCGCTGCCCAGGTTCGTGCCCGGCTCGGCCTTGGGAGCCGACGGGAAAGTGGCGCCCAGCAACCGCATCGGCATCGGCTTCATCGGCCTGGGGCGACAGGCCGTCCACGCGAACATGTCGGTCTTCCTGCGCTCCGGCTATTGTCAAACCGTGGCCCTGTGCGACGTCGATCGCTGGCGACTGGCCATCGAGGGCAACCCGAGTGCGGCGGCCGTGGCGAAGAAGAACCAATGGGATCTGGCCTTGCTGAAGGAGGCGAGTCGTACATGCTCTTCGAGGGGACCGAGGGCTGGGTCCGCGCCTGGCGCGCCCCCAACCGGATTGAGGCGGAGCCCAAGTCGATCCTCTCGGCCGACGTCAAGTTCGAGGACTTTCCCTTCCTCCTGCGGAACGAGAAGACCGACTTCATCGAATGCGTGCGAGCGCGCGAGCTCCAGACGCTGGAAGACGCCGAAGTGGGCCATCGTTCGAGCACCGTGGTGCAGTTGGCCTACATCGCCTGTCTGTTGGGCCGCAAGCTGAAGTGGGATCCCGTGAAGGAAGAATGCCCCGGCGACGAGGAGGCCAACACGCTGGTGCGCGGTCAGCCCGGGCTGCCGCCGTGGACGATTCCGTAGGCGACGTTCACGACACTCCCCTTGGCGACACGGCTGGTTCGGTCTTCCACCGATTACTTGCTCTTGTGGAGAACTGTCATGTTGCGGTCAAGTGCGGCGGGCGTGCTTCTGGCGGCCCTGGTCCTTCTGTTGGCAGTCGGCGGCCATGCCGCCGCCCAGCCATTGGGCTGGTGGACGTTTGATGCCAACCAGGTCAACGGGGTGACGGTGGTCGATCGGGCAGGAAAGCACGACGGCTCGATTCAAGGAGAAATACGCCTGACGCAAGGACCCTTCGCCGCGCTGGCACTCGACAGCGAAGCGAACAGCGTTGACGTCCCAAACGTTCAAGCCGCCGACCTCCCAGCGCGGGAGCTTTCGATTGAAGCCTGGGTGTCGTTGGACGCCGGTCTGGCCTGGGGCGGGATCGCCGGCTATTTCCAGGACAACGGCAGCTTCGAGAAAGGCTGGCTGTTGGGATACGACGAAACCCATTTCAGTTTCGCCGTGTCGGCCTCCGGCCGGCTCACGTATCTCAAGGGCGCCACGCCGTTCCAAAAGGGGCAATGGTATCACGTCGCCGGCACGTATGACGGGCAAGCGATGAAGTTGTACGTGAACGGAAAGCTTGAGGCCACTGCGACAAACCAACGCGGGGACATTGACTATCCGCCCACAGCCCTCCTGACGATTGGCGCCTACCGCGACGACAACGAGTTCTACCGGGCGCAGGGCAGGATTCACGAGGTTGTGCTGCACGGTCGGGTGTTGGAGCCCGCAGAGATCGAGTCGCGCTTCGCGGCCACCGAAACCCAGATTCCCCGGCCTCTGGCGTTTCGCGTACCGCCCTGTGCGCGGTTTATCGCCCCCGACGCGGTGGTCGTCGCCTGGGAGACGGACGAACCTTGCGAGAGCATCGTCGAGTATGGCCTCGAGGAGAAGTGGGACCGGCAGGCGCGGGATGCCGCATTGAAAACGTCGCATCAAATCACGTTGGCCGGGCTGGAACCCAAGGCTCGCTGCCAGTATCGCATTCGAGCAAACCAGCCCGGGCAGCCAGCCTCGATCAGCGAAGTGTTTGAACTGGACAATGCCTTGAATTACACCGTTGCGCGGGTACCAGATCTCCCGTCTCCCTACGCATCCGATGAGCGCGGCCAACGCTGCCGCCAGGCCGCCCAAGAAATTCTCTCCGCCACGCGTATCACCCGGGGATACTGCCTGGTCCTCGGCTGCCGTGACGGGCAACTCGCTTACGAACTCGTCAGGCGAAGCGACTTGATCGTTGTCGGCGTGGACAATGATTGCAACCGGATTGAGCGGGCTCGGGCGGCGTTGGGCAAGGCGGGCGCCTATGGCTCGCGGATTACGCTGCACCACGCGGCGGCAGCCGATCGTCTGCCGTTTCCGCAATCGTTCGCCAACTTGATCGTGGCGGAAGACGGGATCGTCAGTGGCGAACTGCCCGCCACGGCCAGCCAGGTGATTCCCCTCCTCCAACCTGCCGGCGGCGTGGCCTGCCTCGGGCCGCTGCGCGCCGCCTCTTTGGCCGATGCCCAAGGCCGCGTGGAGGATTGGCTCGGCAAGACGAAGGCCCACTGGGACTTCGTGGAAACCAGCCTGGGCGGGTGGGTGGTTGCCCGACGCGAATTGCCGCCGGGCACGGGCGCGTGGACTCACCAGTACGGCGATGCCGGCAATTCCGCCAACGGCCAGGAAGACTTGCAGGGCGTCACCAGCACGGATCGGCTCGAAGTGCAATGGCTCGGCAGGCCGGGCGGAGATTTTGGGCTTGACCGCAACCCGCGCATGCCGGCGCCGTTGGCCATCAACGGACGGTTATTCCACCAGGGCATGAACCGGATCGCCGCGCTCGATTCTTACAACGGGGCAGTCTTGTGGTCGCTCGAAATCCCGGCCTTGCGGCGAGTGAACATGCCGCGTGACGCGGGAAACTGGTGTGCCGACCCGTATCACCTGTATGTCGCGATCAAGGACCGCTGCTGGGTGATTTCGGCGCAAACCGGCGAAGTGATCCGCACGCTCTCCTTGGCCGATGCTGGATTGCGCGCCACACACGAATGGGGTTATGTCGCCCAGGCCGGCAAGTTCCTTTACGGCAGCAGCGTCAAGAAGGGCGCGCCGTACACCGATTTCTGGGGCGGGAAAAGCTGGTACGACGCCACGTCGGGCGCGGGCACGGAAAAGGTGTGCAGCGATGATTTGTTCGCGTTGGCTGCAACGAGCGGCGAGCTCAAATGGCGTTATCGCGGCGGAGTGATCCTCAATACGACCATCGCCGTGGCCGGCGGCAAGGTTCTGTT
>JAMOAF010000228.1 GCA_023621895.1 Planctomycetota bacterium | reverse complement strand
CTGTGCGCACACGTCGCCGTCAACGCCTTGAATGAATACTCCGATTTTCGCACGGGCCTGGACTACCGCACGGAGCGGACCGCCTTCAGCGGTGGGAGCGGGACGCTGCCGGCAAGGCCCGAACTGGCCGTCCAGGCTCTGAAGACCGGCGTCGGCTCAGCGGCGATCGTGGCGCTCGTGGGTCTGTATTTCCTCCGGCTTTGGGGATTGTCGATCCTCCCGCTGGGAATCCTCGGACTGGCCGTCGTGGCGGCGTACACCCCCTGGTTGACGCGGCGCCCGATCTTGTGCCTGGTCGCCCCGGGAATCGGTTTTGGCCCCCTGATGGTCATGGGCACCGATTTCGCGCTCACCGGAAGATACTCCTCGACGGGCCTGGTGGCCTCGCTGGTCCCTTTCTTTCTGGTCAGCAACCTGTTGCTGCTGAACCAGTTTCCCGACGTCGAGGCCGATCGCTCCGTCGGGCGGCGACACCTGCCGATCGTGGTCGGGCGGCGCGCGAGCAGCCTCGTCTATGGCGCTTTCCTGCTGTGCGCCTATCTGTCGATTGTCGCGGGCGTCGTGCTGGGGCTGCTGCCGGCGGCGAGCCTGATCGGGTTGGCGACACTGGCGCTGGCCGCTCCGGCGGCAATCGGCGCTTACCGCCATGCCGACGACGTGGCCCGTTTGAAGCCCGCCATGGCGATGAACGTGGTCATCAACCTCGGCACGCCGGTGCTGGTCGCCCTGGGCTTGTTTCTTGCATAGTCTTCGAGAGAAGCTGGGGCCAAAACCGCTCTGGCCCAAAATGGTCGAATTCGCTAAGAATTGGGGCCGGTCTGGCGAGCCGGCCGCCGCCGCGAAAACGCGCGGGTTGCCCTCGTCCAGACGTTCCATGTTTGTATTCTTCCAGGTCTTGGAGAACCGCAGACAATGCCTCACACCGCCACCAGGCTCCGGCTTCACGCAACCAGCCAGATCATCATTCCGGCACGGCTTGCATCCACGCGCCTGCCCCGAAAACTCCTCCTGGCCGAGACGGGCCAGACCCTGATCGAACACACCTACCGGGCGGCCCAGCGAGCGCGGCGGCCTTACGGCGTCTGCGTCGCCTGCGACCATCCGGACATCTACGAAGCCGTCAGCGCGTTCGGCGGCCATGCCGTGATGACCGATCCGAACGCCCCGAGCGGCACGGACCGCGTGGCGGAAGTCGCCCAGAAGATGGAAGGAACCGCAATCATCGTCAACTTGCAGGGAGATGAGCCGGACCTGGCCGGCGAATCGATCGACCTGGTCATCCGCCTGTTGGAAGAAGAGCCCGCCGCGGTCATGGCGACACTGGCCACGCCGGTCCGCTCCCGCGAGCAGCTTCTGGATCCTTCCTGTGTGAAGGTCGTCTTCGATTCCAACCGCCGGGCGATGTACTTCAGCCGCAGCCCAATCCCTTGCCCGCGCCAGTGGGACGACCAGTTGCTGAAAGCCGACCCACCGCTGTTTTACCAGCATATCGGCCTCTATGCGTACCGGCGGGAATTCTTGCTCACGTTGGCGAAAATGCCGCCGGCGGCACTGGAAAGAACGGAGTCGCTCGAACAGCTTCGGGTGCTGGCGGCCGGCTACGCGATCTTGGTTGGCGTGGTCGACGAGCCTACCTTCGGGATCGACACGCCGGAAGATTACCGGCGATTCGTCGAGCGGCGGCGGTCGCCGCTGAGGAGCTTCTCGGCCTCGGCGGCTTGCGGCGGGCCGGTTTCCGAGAGGCGGAGCTTGACCGCCCTTTCGAGCAGGTTGCGGACTTGAGGATGATCGCTCTTGCGCATCGCGCACCAGCGGAGCTGCGATTCGGCGTTGGCATATTCGCCCAGGGCCAGGTAACAATTGCCGAGCGCGAGGCGAACGCTGAAATCGGTTGAATTGGCCGCCACGGCGTTCTCCAGGCAGAATCGCTGTTGGGCCGGATCCTTCAGCCGTTGGTGCGAACTGGCGGCTCGGGTCCAATACACGGCGGCCTCCGGGCCGGCAAGCGTCCGGGCCTTCGCCTGGCAGGCGGCGGCATGCGCGGCGAGCACGGTCTGAAGCTCTCCGGCCAGTTCGGGCCGCTGGTACTGGCGGACCATCAGGGCCATCGCCTCGGCCTCCGGCCGGAACGTCTCGAGGAATGCCTGCGCCGGCAGATGCCCGGCGAGCACCTCGATCAGCCGCTGCTGGTGTTGCACTCCGCAACGGAATGAGCGTTTCCAGTATTCGAGCGCCAAGTCAGGGCGGTTGGCCAGCCCCGCCTCCTCGCCGATGGCAAACAGCACCGCGCCGTCGTAAGGGCGCACCCGGTAGGCCTGGTGGATGTAAGCCGACTTGCCGGGAGCGGCCGCCGGTTCCAAGAAGGAAAGCTGCGCGAGCAGCACGTAGGCATCGCCCTGAAGCGGGCCAAGGGCAACCGCGCGGTGGGCGTGCAGCAGGGCGGAATCCAGGTGCCGGCGGTGCTCGCCGACGGCCTGCGATAGCCACTCCCGCGCCGCCTCGGGCGAACGGAAATTGGTCAAGACGGTCTCGCGGATTTGGCGGAGGTCGAAGGAGTTCTCCGCGTGCAGTTGGTATTCGTTAAACAGGTCGAGATGAACGCCCGCCTGCCGGGCGTGGGCAATCGCCGACCGGGGCTGATAGTCAAGGACCTCGGCCAACTCGTCTTCCATCGCGGTAAGAATCTGCCTTCTCGGTTCCGAGCGAGCCCAGACGTCTTCAGACGCAGCGTCGCCGTCGAGGGCGGCTAGCTGCCGGGTAAGCGCCGAATACCGATTCCAGGCGGCCTCGGCGCGCAGTCCCATCCAGAGGCCGGGCAAGGCGTAGGCGGCGCCGGCGACGAGAAGCGCCGCCGCGCCCGCCCAAACCACCCGCGGCATCGCCCGCGGGGCTTCGGGCAGCTCGTCGCAAGTCAGACGGTAGAGCCGGAATGCGCAGGCCGCCGTGACGGCCAGCACGCCCATGCAAGCGGGGACGTACCAGACGAAATCGACGGCCGAATGAACGGCGCTGGCGATCAGCGGGGGGAAAACGGCGGCGAAGCACAACGCGGCGCGGGAATCGAGCTCCCGCCCCAGCGCCGAGACGCACCAGAAAAAATACAGCGCAAGGGCCGCCAGAGCCAGCACGAGCCCGGCAATGCCCGTCTCCAGCGCGAGTTGGACGTAGCCGTTTTCGGCGTGCGTGTATACGTGCGAATGAAGGCCCGCGGCGGGCTTCAGGTACATCGGGTAGACGAAGCGGTGGCTCGACAAGCCGGTTCCAGTCAGCCAGTGGTCGGCAAAACCCGCCGTGTTCGCGGCCCAGAGGCTCGTCCGCCCCTCGAAGGAGTCCAAGGTTTGTGCGTTCTCGAAACGAGTCGACAGGGTATCGTAGCCATGGATGGCCAGGCCCACGCAGACGACCAGCCCCATCCCAGCGAGCAGAACCAGCGATCGGCCGCTGAGCCGGCGGGCCTTGAATAGCAGGAACAATCCGGCCGTGCCGCTGGCTAGCAGCGCGACCGCCCCGCCGCGCGAGAACGACATCAGCGCGGCCAGCGCGGTGACGGGAACCAGCAGCGCCTTGAGCGCCGTGCTGAGCGAGAGGCTCGGCCGGGATCGGCCAAACGCCGGCGCCTGTGACTGGCGGCTCGAATCTCCTCGACTCCCGCGCGCCACCCACCAGAGCAATCCGCCGAATCCCAGCGCAATGAAATGGGCGAAATGGTTGCGGTTCGTGAAGGCGCCCTTCACGCAGCCGCTGGTCGTGCTGTAAGCGTGCTCGTAGAACCAGAAAAACTTCCCGTTGCCGGTCAAGAACTGGACGATGCCGAAGGCGGCCATGGCGGAGACCGATACCGCCAGCAGGCGGATGACCCGTTCCACGTCGGCGATCGAGCGAATCCGCTGGACGGCCGCGCCAAACAGGAGCGCGCCGGCGGCAAGCAGAACGAGGCTCTGGTGCGTGGCGTCGGGCGCCAGGGAGAGCGTCTTCCAGACGCCCAGCGAGGGCTGCTCGCCGGACCCGGGCGTCCATAGGGGCAGAGTCTCCTCGATCCGGGGCGACAGCGCCGCGAGGACCGGCGCGGGAAGGGGAATCAACTGAAGACCGACCAGGCCGATTCCCAGCGCCATCAGCCAGAGGGCGGCACACGGGGTCCATTTGCGGTCGCCGCCTCCGGCGGCCTGGTGGATCGTCCACCAGATGGCCGTCCAGAGGGCGGCGCCGGTGAAAGCCAATTGGCCGATGGCCGTCCGCCCGCCCATAAAGAAGGGAACAGCCACCAGGGCCGCCGCGATTCCAGCGTCGGCCAGGGCGAGGCTCAGGTCGGGGCGGGGAGCGGATCGCCGGCGCGGTGCACCGGCCTCGGGGGAAGGAGAGTCTGTTAGGGGCATCGCGGGGGCGTTCCTTGCACGGCCTTGTGTGAGGCGGCCTTCCGTCAAGCGGCTTCCTGGCGGACCTTTTGCGGGCGGCGCTCGGGCTCTCGCGAGTCGCTTGGCCGCGCGTCTTCTTGTTCGTCGCCGTAGGCATAGCCATATCCGTAACCATATCCGTAACCGTAGTAGTCCTGGCTCTTTTCGGCGTCGACATGGTTGATCACCAGCCCCAGGACCTTCACTCCCAACGGCGGGAAGCTCTCGACGGCGCGGACGACGAGCCTTCGCCGGTTCTTTTCCGGGCGGACGGTGAGCACGACGCCGTCGACCAGGCGGCCGATGATCGCCGAGTCGCTGACGGCCAGGACGGGTGGGCTGTCGACGATGATCTGGTCGTAGACCGTCTCGGCCCAGGCCAGAAGCTCGGAGAAACGGTCGCTGGCCAGCAGCTCCATGGGATTGACCGGCCGCGGTCCGGAGGGAATCACGTCGAGGTTCGGCAGGAAGGCGGCAGCCAGGTTGCGCAGCGCGGAATCGGCAATCGGCGCGCTGTCGCGGAGCAGGGTGGAAAGCCCTCGCTGGCCGCGGAGATTGACCAGCGGCGTCAATCCGGGCCGCCGCATGTCGGCGTCGACCAGAAGCGTGCGCTTGCCCGACTGCGCAATCGCCGTCCCCAGGTTGACGCTGATCGTCGTCTTGCCGTCGCCGGGCTCGGTGCTGGTGACGACCAGGCGGCTGGCGCCGCCGTCGGTGAAGGCCAGGGCGGTGCGGAGGGTGCGGAACGACTCGGCTTCGACTCCGCTGGGGGCGATGTTGACATGAATTCCGCCGGGGCCGACCTGGTCGAGCGGTTCCAGCTTTCGGATCATCGCCAGGACGGGAACGCCCAACTGGATCTGCATTTCCTCAGGCGACCGGAAGCGATCGTCGAGCAGGTCGAGGATGTAGATCAAGGCGAGGCTGAAGGCCAGGCCGAGAAACACGGCGATGGCGAACGTCTTTACGAGCTTGGGGTTTGCGGGGCCCTTCGGCGGCTCGGGGGTCTTGATGATCTTCGTCTTGAGCATGCCGTTTCCCTGGTCGAGGTCGATCTCCTTGAGACGTTCGACGAGGGCCTGTTTCAGGGCAACCAGGTGATTCAGCTCGTTTTCGACCGTTTCAAGCCGGGTGGCGCTGACATCCAGCTCGAGAGCCCGGCTCCGCTCGGCGTCGAAGCTGGCGCGGAGATTCTGCTCGTGGACCATGGCCTGCTCGAGTTGCTGCTGGGCGATCCGCAGGAGCATCGGCGCGAGTTGCTCGTTGCTGGCACGCTGGAGAGCGGCCATCTGGACCGTGCGGCGATTCTCGAGGTACTGCTCGGTGACGCGAATCCGTTCAGCGATCTCGCGGACGGATTTGTGCTGCGGCCCGTAGACCTGTTGGGCCGATTGCATGGCGGCCTTGTCCTTGAGGAGTTGCTGCGTCGTGTAGGCGACGATGTACGCGTCTTGCGAGCCGAGCCCCATGGCGGCCTTCATGAACTCGCTGCCGACGCTCTCGATCATCGCCATGGCGTGCTGCTGGAGATCGTCTCCCCGCTGGATCGCCTGCTGGAGCGCGGCCAATTGCGACTGGGCTTCAAGCCGCCGCTCGTGCGCCTTGATCCATGCCTCGTTCAGTTCGATGGCCCGGGCGACGACAATGTTCACGCCCTTCTCGCCGTTGCGGATCGCCAGCTCCTGGGCCTCGGAGCGGATGCGGTGTTTCTCCAGGCTCTTGGTGTTGAACTCGCTGTCGAGTTGCGTCAACTTCCGGCCGAGAAGATCGCTCACCTCGCCCGCCGTGCTCCGGTAGAGCTCGTCCATGAACCCCAGATACGCGGTGAGGACGGCGTCGACCACGGCGGCGGCGGCGTCGGGTGCTTTCGACTCGTAGGAGATCGAGAGGATGTTGGTGCCGCGCATGGCGCTGACCGAGAGATTCTCGCGGAGAATCCGCGGCCAATCGCATTGCGGGACGCCGGCGAAATCGATGCGCTGATCGGGGGAGAGGACCTTGAGCGCTTCGACCAGCACCGCCTCGCTCGTGGCGATGCTCGTGAAGGTCGGCATCAGGTCCTTGGCGACGCGTTCGCCGGGCATGCCGGCGGCCATGTCCTGTTCGTTGACTTGCAGAACCAGCAGCGCGGCGTTCGCGCGGTAGATGCGGGTCGCCGTCGCGTAGTACAGGCCCGCCAAGAGGATCGCCGCCAACAGCGAGACGATGACAATCTCTCGCCGGTAGAGGACGATCCGCAGAAACCGTGCGACCGTCTGGATCGGATGGCCAAGCGTCGGCGCGTCCGCCGGGGCGTCGGGGGCGAGTTGGGAATGGTCAACATGCTGGTTCATGGAGCGTCTTGTTCCGGGCGAGGCTTTGCGGCTGCGGGCATCTCCGCCTGGGTTGGAGATCAGAACAGGGGAACCGAGGAACCGAGGGAGAACCGGACAATGTTGATCGCGTCCCATGCCGCGGTGCCGGCGCTGCGCTCGATGCTGACGACGTCGCCGGGTTCCAGGCGGACGTTGTCGCGCCCGATGCGTTTTGCGTTTCTCAGGCTGACTTCGATCACGGCCGGGTCGGGCATGCCGGCACGATGGCGGATGACGAAGATCTTGTCGGCGAACGGGTTGGAAAGGCCCTTGGCCAGGGCCAGCGCCCCGAGTACATCGAGGGGGCGCTCGACCGGATACGGGTATTCCCCGGGTTCCTTCACCAACCCGATCACCTGGACCGGGGCGAGCTCCTGCCTCTCGACGACGACTACGGCGTTGTCGGCAAGGTACTGCCCGCCGGAACCCGACATCACGGCATCGACGATGTTCACGCGGTGCGATTGCGACACGGCTGCCGGTGCGCCGCTGGCGCTTACGGGCATGACGCCGCCGCGGGCGGTATCCGGGTCGATTTCCGACGCCAGCCCGGTGAAGCTGTTGGGAACGCGGATATCGACGTTCGGTCCCGCCTCGTCGGACAATCCACCGGCGGCCACGACGGCGTCGAGGAGATAGCTTTGACCGCGGGGCAGTTCAACGATTCCGGGCTTTTCGACGGCGCCGACGACGGTAATCCGATTCTTCCGCTGGTGCTTGAGCGTGGCGGCCACGTGGGGTTGCAGGTAGAGCCCTCGCTCGATGCAGGCCATGGCGATGGCCTGCTCGGCATCGGCCAATTCAAAGCCGGCCAGGCGCACCGGCCCGAGGTCGGGAAGATGGGCGTTGCCGTCGTCGCCGACGCGGATGATCAGATCGACCACGGCGTCGTTGCTCAAGCCGCCGGCAATCGACAGCTCGAGGACGTCGCCCGGCTGGATCAACGCGGTGCCGGCCGATGGCCCGGCCAGCCCGCTGAGGTCCAGCCGCTTCACGTTCGGCACGGGGATCGCGGCCAATTCGGGCGGAAGGTTTTTGGGACGGTAGAAGTTCCGCTGCGAACATCCGCCGGCGATCGCCAACACCAAGACCAGCCTCATGGCGGCAGACAGCCAGGTTCTTTTGAGCGGATGGCCGAAACGATTGTTTTCCATGTCCACGATCGTTGCTGTCCCACATCGGTGTGCGCCGCCAGACTGCTCAACCGAACACGTCGAGGAGAGACCGCCCGCTCTGCGCGGCAAGGGACGCCGGCAGTGCAGCCTGCCGACCCGGAAGTTGGAGTCTTTTACAGGATGCCCCAACTTGCGGCAAGCCGAAAAATGGCCTGCGGATGCCAGTTGCGTCGCAAGCAAGGGGCCGGCCGCGGGCAAACCGCGAGGTGTCTCGGCCTCCGCGCCCCCCCGCGGCCGTGCCCAGGCGCGAACCTGCCCCCGATCCCGAGCGGCGGGGTGCACGCCAGCCTTTATTCTTTTGAGCTGGGGGAGATAGGGGGTTTGCGGTGTCGCGTGGACGGATCGTCTGGGCGCGCTGGCTCGCGGCCGTGGCGAGCGCCCCCGCGCCGGTCGGCGCCCAGCCGCCAGTGGTCGCGCCAGTGGGCCCAGTCGGCGAAGATCGCGTTCTGCGGCAGCGAGGGGGAGCCGCCCGCGTGGATCGCATTGGGGCGGCGGTAGTTGGCCGTGCTCTCGGTCCGCGTCGCGTAGGGCGCCAAGGGGAGCTCGCCAAGCGCGCCCAGCTCCTGCGCCAGGTCAGCGGCCGCCGCGCCCCCGCGGCGCCCAGGTCTCGTAGCCGTAAATGCCGCCGCAGCAGCCGCAGCCGCACCCGTCGTCGAGGCCGCCGCTGAGCGTGCCGGAACGCGTCGGATAGACGGTGTCGAACGCATACGGCGAGGTGAACGTCGGCCAGCGGAAGCCGATGGTGCTGCGCGTCTCGTCGTAGGAAGAGCCGCACCCGCAGCCGCAGCTGCTCGCCTGGCCCGTCATCTGGTTGTCGATCCCGCCGCTGAACTGGTAGAAGTCGGTCGCCGAATCGTAGCCCTCGTCCCAGCAGCCGGTAAAGTCGTAGTGGTCGCTCTCCGAGCTGCCGTAACTGCACCCGCAGCCGCAGCCGGAATAGGAGCTCTGGTAGCTGGTGGACCGCGAGCCGCCGCCGCTGGCGGCGCCGCGCTGCTCGT
>JAMOAF010000338.1 GCA_023621895.1 Planctomycetota bacterium | reverse complement strand
CGACGAGGGCGGATGGCCGTCGGGCGGCGCGTGCGGCCAGGTGTACGCGCGGAATCCGGAGGGGTTCGCCTGCAAGGCCCTCGTATGCGAGGAGGCTCGCCCAGACCCGGACGGCCGATACACGATCCCTCGCGACGCCGTCTGCGCCGCGGTTCGGACCGGAGGGGACGCCTGGCGGGTGCACCCTGCCGGAAGCCGCATTGACGCTCTCCCGCCGGACGCGAAGGTGCGCGTGTTCCGCGTCCAGCGCTCGATGATGGCAAGCAAGCCCGGCGCGCGCCACTCGCCCTATGCCGACATCCTCTGCCCCGAGGCGATGCGCACTTTTCGCACCCTGGTGCACGACGGACATCGGAAGTGCCTGGGCGACATGTTCGGGAAGACGATCCGCTTCACGTTCACCGACGAGCCCGCGGTCCTCTCCACCCGGCCGCCTTCGCGACTGACTTGGACCGACGACCTGGCGGAGGAGTTCCAGCGGCGGAAGGGATACGACCTGCTCGGCTGGCTGCCGGAGCTGCTTTCGCCGATTGCCGCTGAAGAGGACCCGGCGCTGACGCGCGCGAGGGTCGATTTCTACGACGTGTGGTCGGCCCTGTTTGTCGAACGGTACCTGGTCCCGATCCGCCAGTGGTGCGCGGCGGCGGGACTGGAGTCGGGCGGGCATTTCGGCGGCGAAGACGAGCCCGGCGGCAACGCGGACCACGGCTTCGGCCACATCCTCCGCGCGATGCGCGGCCTGGACATGCCAGGCACCGACACGATCTGGCGGCAGATTTTTCCGCGCGTGCGCAGCCACCCCTTCGCCAAGTACGCCTCTTCGATCGCTCGGCAGAAAGGGCAGCCATACGTCTTCACCGAGTCGTTTGCCGTCTACGGCAGCGGGCTCACGCCCGCCCAAATGAAATGGGTGACGGACCATCAGTACGTCCGCGGGGCGAGCATGACGGTGGTCTCGAACTACCCCTATTCCACCCGCGAGCACCTGATGCCCGGCTGTCGTCCCCAATTCGGTCGCAGCAATCCCTTGTGGCGATACCTGGACCTGTATCACGGCTACACGGCGCGGCTGGGATACTTGCTGACCCGAGGGGAACCGGTCTGTTCGACCGCCGTTTACCACGACGTGCGGAGCATTTGGGCCGGCGGCGACGCGCGGGCTCGCGCCATCCGGCTGCACGAAGGCCTGGCCGAGGCGCTGCTCCGCGGGCAGCGTGAGTTCGATTTCATTGACGACGACGTGCTGGCGGGACGGGAAGGCCGCGTGGCCGACGAGCATCTGGTGGTCGGGTCGATGCACTACGATACGCTGCTCGTTCCCGCCACCGACTGGATGGAGCCGGCGGCCCTGCGGGGTCTGGCCGAGTTCGCCCGCGGCGGTGGCACGGTCATCGCCGTGGAAGGGATTCCCAGCACGGATGGCGGCCGGGAGAGTCTGCTCGAAGCGGCCGGCGCCGACGTGAAGACCGGCGATTCGGAGATACGCGTCGGTCGCGGGCGAATCGTGGTGGCCCCGCTCCAGGAGGCGGTTGCGATGCTCAGACCCTTGATCCGGCTGGAGCCGCCCAGGGAAGAGATTCGCGTGTGCAAACGTCTCGCCGGCGAGACGGCGCTTTACCTACTCGTCAACCAGGCCGCGGATCAATTGCCGGTCACGGCGCACTTCCCCGAGCAGCAGACGGCCGTGGTGTGCGACCTCGACCACGGGCGCCGCTACCCGCTTGGCACGCGCCGCCAGTCGCATGGAACGGCCGCGGACCTCGTGCTCGAGCCCTGGGGCTCGATCGCAATCCTGTTCGGCGGCGAGGCCGACGCACCGCCGCGGCCGCGCGGTGGCACGGAGATTCTTGCCCTGACTAAAGGCTGGAGCATCCGGCCGTTGCGTGCCTACCGCGTGGGCCAGGACGACTACGAGGTGCACGAAATGCCGCAAGCCGCGGCACAACCCGTGGAGTTGGGTGATTGGCAGGCAAGCCTGGGGCCAACATTCAGCGGCGACGCCGAGTACGCCGTCCGGTTCCAGTGGGATGCCGGCCAGCCGGCGCGCGGGACGCGGCTCCGCCTGGGCAAGGTCGACTGCGCTTGTGAAGTGATCCTCAACGGCCAGCCCGTCGGCCGGCGCATCTGGCCTCCCTTCGAGCTGGACATCGGCGAGACGCTGCGGCCGGGCACGAATGAACTTCGCGTGGTCGTCACCAACACGTTGGCCAATGCCCTGCTTGATCCCGAAGTTCGCCGTCGCTGGGCCGAAATGAAAACCGGCCTGGTCTACGACGGCCGAGCGGCCGCTTTTGAACAAGACAGCCTGGGTGGAGGCTTGTCAGGACCCGTCTGCATCGTGGCGCCGGCGGCGCCTTGAAACGCCTCGGCCGATCCGTCCATTCTCATGTTGCGACTTCGCTTCCGAGAGATTCAAATGTCGTGATAAAGTCCGCGGGGCGCCAAGATAGAGCCCCCGTAAGTATCTGCGAAAGGTCTGCCATGGCAGTGCATCGTCTCGCTCCGATTTCCCGCCGCCAATTCCTTGCCACGACGGCTGCGAGCTTGGCGGCCGGCCCGGCGTTTGCCGATGCGACGCCTGCTACATCCCCGTGCACCAAGGGCGTTGTGTTGTATCCCTTTGACTTGAGCCTCGGCGACTGGCCGGAGCGTGCGGCGCGGGCGGGCATCAATACCATCGGCCTGCACGCGGCGCGCCGGCTTGACGTGCTGCACGATTTCGTGGCCAGCGACGAAGGCCAGTCGTTTCTCCAGCGGTGCAAAGCGTTAGGCATCCAGGTGGAATACGAACTCCATGCCATGAGCGACTTGCTCTCCCGGGAGTTGTGGTTCAAGGATCGGTCGATGTTTCGGATGGACGAGAAAGGCCGTCGCACGCCAGTCAGCAACTGCTGCCCCCACTCGGCCGCCGCGCTCGAGGTCATCGCCGAGAGGGCGGTGAAGTGGGCCCGAATCCTCACGCCCACCACCGGCCGCTACTTCTATTGGCCCGACGACGGATCGCAATGGTGCCATTGCCCTGAGTGCGAGGGACTTTCGGCCAGCGAGCAGGCGCTCTTGGTGGAGAACCGTATCGTCCGCGCGCTGAGACGATTCGATCCGCGGGCCACGGTGTCACACATCAGCTACCACACCACGCTCGCTGCGCCGAAACAGGTGAAGCCGGAAGCGGGAATCTTCCTCGAGTTTGCCCCCTACTCGCGCAACCTGGCAAAGCCCATCGCCAGCCGCGAGGCCAAGACCCGGCGATCTTCTTCCCCGGGCGATCCAAACCCGGAAATGAACGCCGGTTACCTCGACATCCTGAAAGCCAACATGCAAGTCTTTGAACCTGCGCAGGCGCAGGTGCTCGAATACTGGCTGGACGTGTCGTTGTATGGCCGCCCCGCGGCAAAGGTCCCTTTTGACCCGGCCGTTTGCCGCGCCGACATCGCCGCTTATCGCAAGCTGGGGGTGAGACATATTACCACCTTTGCCGCCTTCATCGATGCCGACTACGCGAAGCTCCACGGCGATCCGCAGCGAGAGATCACCGCTTACGGCGAGGCCTTGAATGCGACGTGACGCTGGCTCTGCCGTCACTCCCCCTCCCGGCGCAACGCTTCCTGACGCGGCCGACTGCCAGGCGGCGCCGTGTCGGCAGGTGCGCGCCGGCGCGGTGAAGTGCGCGTTTTCCCGACGGCCGGCCGATGCGACTCTGCTAAATCTCAGCTCAAGAGGGGTGGAACGGTACGCGAAACGGATGCTGGTCGCGAACAACATCGAGGACCGCGTCAACTTCTTCCACATCGATGCGCTCTCTAGCGCGGTTGCGGTGAAGATCAACTGGGACGTAAACGGCTTCAGTTCCAATTTGGATGAGCCTATCGTGCCCCATGGTGTTAAGGATTAAACTAATGTCGACCCGGGGCCCGGCGATGCCCAGAGATGCCAGGTCCATCCTGCGCTGTGAGAATCCAGGCTAGCGCCGATCAAAAGGGGAACCAAGCCAGACCGTGGTGTGACTTCAAATCGCGCATGGTCGCGGCGCGCGGACCTTGGGGTAGCGACGACGTGTGATAATGTGCGGAGCCTGCATTTTGCATTGGGCTTCGATACTTGGTGCTTATGCCAGTGGAGAAAAGTCATGACGCGAAAGGGTCAAACACGATACGTGGACTTGCACGGAGTGTCGCGCCGGCAGTTCCTGCAGCATACCAGCAAATTGGCCGCAGGCGCCGCGTTGGCCGGGCTGGCAGCGCCGCGGGTCCACGCCGCGGAAAATAACACGATCCGGCTGGCCCTGATCGGCTGCGGCGGCCGCGGCAGCGGCGCGGTCGGCAACGCGATGAATTCCCCCTTCGGCCCGGTCAAGCTGGTCGCCATGGCCGACGTCTTCGAGGGCCGGCTCTCCAGCGCGCACGCCAGCCTCTCCAAGGCGTTCGCCGACCGGGTGGACGTCCCCAAGGATCGGCAGTTCATCGGTTTCGACGCCTACAAGAAGGCGATCGACTGCCTCGGACCCAGCGACGTGGCGATGCTCACCAGCTTCGCGTACGTCCGCTCGCTGCAAGCCGAATACGCCGTGGGCAAGGGCGTGAACGTGTTCATGGAGAAGTCCTTCGGGCCCGACGCGCCGGCACTGCGGCGGTTGATTCGCGTCGGCGAGGAGGCCGAGAAGAAGAACGTCAAGATCGCCGCCGGCCTGCAATGCCGTCACAGCGTCAATCGCCAGGAGTTGATCAAGCGGATGCGCGACGGCGAGCTTGGCGATTTCATGCTCGCCCGAGCCTACCGGATTCACCCGGTGGGAGCCATGGGCAAAAAGCCGGAGCAGTATGGCGAGCTGGAGTGGCAGATTCGCAATTTCCCCTGTTTCCCGTGGGTCTCCGGCGGGCGGTTCGCCGAGGCGAACATCCACCAGGTCGACGAGCTCTGCTGGCTCAAGGGGGATTGGCCTGTGATCGCCCGCGGCATCGGCGGCCGGATGGCCAACAGCCAGGACCACGGCCAGGAGTTCGATTCGTTCTCGATCGAGTGGACGTTCGCCGATGGGACGAAGGCGACCGATGGCGTCCGCTGGTTGGGCGGGCACTGCTTCAGTGAATTCGCCACGTACGTACATGGCACGAAGTGCGCCGCGCAGTTTTCCGGGAATATCCACGCGGGAGAGACGCGGATCTACAAGAGCCAGCGGATTGCCAAGGACAACATCGCCTGGCAGGCTCCCCCGGAGAAGTACAATCCCTGGGACGCGGAGTGGAACGTGCTGCTTCAGAATATCCGCGAGGACAAGCCGCAAAACGAGGCCAGGCGTGCTGCGCTGTCGAATTTCGCTGCCTTGATGGGGCGGGCGGCCGTCAATTCGGGGCGCGAGATCACCTGGGAAGAGATGACGAAGTCGAATTCCCAGCTCTATCCGGGCAAGATCGACGATCTGGATTATGACAGCGAGCTGCCGGTCAAGCCGGACGCAAACGGCTTCTACCCGGTCCCGGTGCCCGGCGTCTGGAACGAGACTTGAGCCGTAATTCTTCGTAGGCGCACGGACTGGCTGACTGCCGATCCGTCGATGGGCGAAAGCGGCAAAAGGGGCCACCCACGAATGGGCCTGTTGCCTGCTTCGCGGTGACGAGATTGCGGCGAGAGACGCGGTCCGCCCTTGGCTATCGGCAAGATTGGAGATTTGTTGGCTCTTGGCTATTTTTATGGGTGGCCCCTTTCGGCCGCTCCAAACGCGGGGCAAGCCCACGCGGCTATCAATTTGCTCCGCCGCGGCCGTCCGAGGTGTCAATTGGGGCAACCCGGAAATCAGCCTGTTGGTTTCTCGCCGTAACGGCATTGCGGCGAGAGAGGCGGTCCGCCCTTGGCTATCGGCAAGATTGGAGATTTCTTGGCTCTTGGCTATTTTTATGGGTGGCCCCTTTCGTTTATGGGTGGCCCCTTTCGGCAGCCCCTTTCGGCAGTCGCTCAACGAGGGACCAGGCAGCTCGTCGAGATTCTCGATTATGCAGGTTGTGCTCATGGTTCAGAAACCGCTCCCGTTTTCGGGCCTTGCCTTGTGTCAGAAATTCGCGTACACTTTTCTGACAGGAGCAAAGCCGATGAGCACGACACAGGACGACATTCTCGACCGCATCCGCAAGCATGGCCGGGGGAAGGTCTTTATCCCGAAGGACTTCCTTGACCTGGGCAGCCGCGATGCTGCCGACCAATCGCTTTCCCGGTTGGTCAAGAGCGGCGACATCCTGCGGCTCGGACGCGGCCTCTACCAGTATCCACAAATGAACGAGCGGGTGGGCATCCCCCTCGGCCCCGACTTGGATGAGATCGCTGACGCGCTGGCCCGGCAGACGGGCAGCCGGGTCGTCCCGTCCGGGGCGGTGGCCGCCAACCGGCTCGGGCTATCCACCCAGGTACCGGCCAAGCCGGTGTACCTGACGGACGGGCGGACCCGCCAGGTGCGGATCGGCAGCACGACGATACAGATTCGGCACGCGGCTCCGAAAGAGTTGCCGGTGGGGAGCCGGACCAGTGCGATGGTGTTCCAGGCGCTGCGGCATCTCGGGCAGGCAGCGGTGGACGATCAGGTGGTTGCCCGGCTCCGGCGTGCCCTGTCGCCGAAGCAGCGGCAGGAACTCCTCCAGGATGCCCGATACACGACGGACTGGATTGCGGCCGTCGTCCGCCAGATTGTTCAAGAAGAGGGGTTGGCAAAGCATGGATGACATTGCCCGACTTCCGATGAGCGACCGGGCTGATCTGTTCGCGGCTGCCGCGAGACAGCGCGGGCTGACGTCAGCAATCATCGAAAAAGACTTCTGGGTTTGCTGGACGCTCAAGCGGGTTTTTACCTTGCCTGACCCGCCCGCGGAATTGCTTTTCAAGGGCGGCACGTCGCTGTCCAAGGTGTTCGGTGTCATCGAGCGTTTTTCAGAAGACGTGGACCTGTCGTTCGACCGGGCTGGCCTGGGGTTCAGCGGTGTGAGCGACCCGCTCAACGCAACCACAGGCAAACGGCGGAAGCATGGTCTCGAAGCGCTGAACGAGACCTGCCAGCGGGTCACATCCTACGCGGCAGCGGACTTCCCCGACGTATTCAAGAAAGCGGAATGCAGAGTCCATGTCCTGGCCGCCGAGCGGACGTTCTGGGAGAAAGCCACGGTGCTGCACATGTGGCACCATGCCCCGGAGGACAAGAAATTCCGGGACCGCCAGTCGCGGCACTACTACGACGTGGTGCGGCTCTACCAGCACGAACTGGGCAGAGCGGCTGTCAAGGACATCGAACTGCTGCTGAGCGTGGCCCGGCACAAGGAAGTGTTCTTTCCGGCAGCATGGGCGCGTTACGCGGATGCGCGGCCGGGCACGCTCCGGCTGGTGCCGCCGGACGCACGCCTACCAGAGTTGGAACAAGATTACCGGAAAATGCGGGAAATGATTTTTGGAGAACCGCCCGCGTTTGAGCATCTGATCGAAATGCTGCGCGAAATCGAACACCATGTGAATAGAGGTTGATCCGTTGGCAGCAACGCTCACCCGGCTTGACCATGATACAACCGACCGGGAGTGCATCCCGGTCGCAAGTCCCATTGGCGGAAAGGAGCGTCGATCATGGATCGCAAGGGAATCACCCGAAGCGAGTTTTTGCGCGAAGGGTCTTGCATGGCCGCCGGCGCGCTGTTTGCCAACGTGGCCGCGGCCGGGGCGGCCGACTGCCAGGCGGCGCCGTGCCAACAGGTGCGCGCCGGCGCGGGGAAGTGCACGTTTCCCGGCGGCCTGGCGATGCGGCCCTATCAAGTTCTCTGCATGATCTGCCGGCTGGGCGAGGAGGAATCTCCGCCCAAGCAAGGCAAGCTCGGCGAAGTCTACGAGGCGATCCGGGAGACGCCGGACATGCCCGTCACGCTCTGCGCCAACGCCGGCGACGTGTACGCATACCAGGACCCGGGCACGGCCGAGGACACGCCCGAGGGACGCGACTTCAACCGCAAACGCGACTTGGACATTCTCCAGCGGATGAGCTGGCCGCCGGGGATCACGCTGCCGGCGCGGACCTTGCTGTCCTGCGTGCTGGACAAGATCACGACCACGGCCGGCCTCTGCGGCTACGATCGCGTCACCTCCGACGCCTGGAAGGGCTGCCCCAAGGCCAACAGCGGACACTATGAAAAGGGGCGGGAGAAGGGGATTCACGCACTGATCCCGCCCCGCGACGAGGCGGAGATGGCCCGCGAAAAGGAGGAGTCGATACGGGCGCTCAACTCCGCCAAGGAGGTGACGATCCGCCCGCACATCCTGCTCTGCGCCGTGTGCCAGTACGGCGGTGGAACGCGTCCGCCGTTCAAGCCCGACAACCTGCCGGAACTGATGGACCTGATCTTGCACAAGAATCCCGACGTGCTGATCAAGTTCGCGCAGCAGGCCGACTGGATGATGTGCGCCCCCTGCCCGAGCCGCGTGCCGGCGCTGAATGCGTGCGTCAACACGCTCGGTTCGGGTGGGCTGTCGAACGAGAAGCGCGATTTGGACATGCTGCAAATCCTCGGCCTGACGTTCGGCGATTCGATGAAGGCCCGCGATCTAT
>JAMOAF010001036.1 GCA_023621895.1 Planctomycetota bacterium | reverse complement strand
GTCTTGAACCTTGGTCATTGGCCACTGGCCATTTCTATGTCCTCCACGAACCGGTCGATATGCGCGCGGGTGACGTGGGGCATGGTGATCAGGTGGCCGATCTTGCCGTGGACGGCGATCTGCCACTTGCTGGCGACCTCGATGGCTGGCCGATCGAAGACGACGGTGATCGAGTTCTTGTGCCGCCAGGCGTGGCGGCCGGCCTGGCTTAGCCGCTCGACGGCGTAATCGGCCGTTTCGAGGCACCGCTCGACGTTGCGGCGGAAGCCGCCCTCGCCCACCGTGCGGAAAGCGTACCAGAGGAAGAGCGGCGTGATCGCGTTGCGCGATCCGGAGAGCGTGGTGTCGAGGGTGCCGACATACTCGATGCGGCGGGCGATCCGATCGACATTCCGCTTCCGGGCGAGCGCCACGCCGCAGGGCATCGGCGAACCGATCATCTTGTGGCCGCTGATGCTGATGCTGTCGACGCCGGCCGCGAAATCCCACGGCTCGGGCTCCGGGACGAACGGCAGGATCATTCCGCTGAGCGCGGCGTCGGCGTGGATGTAATGCGACGGGATCGCCAGGTCGTCGAAAATCTGCCGGATTCCGGCGATGTCGTCGGTCGCCCCCTTCATCGTGGTTCCGACGTTGGCGAAGACGATCGGCGGCACGTCGCGATGGATGCGGATCGTCTCGCGCAGGTCCTCCAGGTCGATCCGCCCGTCCGCCGCGCTCTTGATCATGATGTTCCGCACGTGGAGGCAGCGGAGAATCTTGCTGACCGAGTAGTGGGTGTCTTCCGAATAGTAGACCAGCCCGTCGGGAAACAGCTCGCGGCCGAGAAAGATGCCGTACATGTTGCCTTCGGTGCCGCCGTTGGTTACATACCCCCAGACATCGCCGCCGCTTGCGCCGGTCAACGCGCGGAACGCGTCGAGCACTTCGCATTCGAACACGTGGGTGTTCAGGTGGAAGTTGCTGGGCACGAACGGGTCGCCGACGTTGTTGATCGGGAACGCAAGGAAGCGGAACAGGTCGCGGTAGTCGAAGTCCGCGTTGCAGGGGTAGCCGATGAAGTTTTGCGATTCTTGCCGCAGGGTCGCGTAGAAGTCGTCGAGCCGCCGAGCGCTCTGGCGATCGAGGGGCGACGTTGTCGGCGTATCTGCCATTCCGAGTCTCCGTGGCGCATCGGCCGGCGCGGCCCGGCGGGCCGGGCATGTTTTCGCGCCGGCGTCAGACTTTGATCGGCCGTCGTTTCACGATCGACTCGGTCTGCTTCTGGCCGAGGATCAGGGCGTCGAGGGCGAGCTGGCCGTCGAGGAGTTTCGAGGGCTTGCCCATGGCGATCGCCTTGGTGGCCTCGGTCAGCTCGGCCGCGAAGTCGTCGGTCTCGTCGGTGCCGGGCGTGAACTTCGGCCGGCGGACCCGCCCATCGTCGGTCAGCACGGTCACTGGGGTCTGCGTCCAGGACTCGAAGAGCAGCGTCGCCCGCTCGAGGTGGATTTCGTAGCCGTTGGTGAAGGGGCGGCCCTGCTGGTTGATCACGCCGCTGGTGGCGGTGACGACGAGCGAGGGATCGCTACAGAGGAACTGGGTGTTGAAGTACTCGGCGACCTGGCCGCGCATGCGGCCGACGGAGTGCACCGCCTTGGGCATGCCGCAGATGAGGCGGATGAAGTGGGCGTCGTGGATGTGGAGGTCGACCATCGGTCCGCCGCAGCCGTTGGGGTCGTAGAAATCCTTCAGCCAGAGGGGATCGGAGATGACGCGCGTGAAATTGCCGCCGAGGAAGCGGCCATACTTCTTGCTCTGGATCGTGTTCAAGGCGAACCGGTAGGCCGCGAAAAACGGCAGCACGTGAGCGATCATCAGCATCTTGCCGGCCTGGCTGGCGGTCTTGACCATCCGCCGGGCATCGTCGACGGCCAGCGCGATGGGTTTTTCGCACAGCACGTGCTTGCCGGCCTTGAGCGCGGCAATCGCGTTTTCGGCATGGGCGAAGGGCGGCAGGCAGATGTCGACCATGTCGATGTTCGGATCGGCGAGCATCTTGTCCAGCTCGCTGTAGGTGGCGATTCCCGCCAGGTTCATCTTCTTGCCGCGCGGCCCGAAGTTGCCCTTGATCGACCGCCAGTCGCCGGCCAATCGCTCGGGAATCTTCTCGCAGATCGCCTTGACCTTCACCCCGCGGACCTTCTGGTAAGCGAGGTAATGGATCATGCCCATGAAACCGAGGCCGCAAATTCCAACGTTAATCATTGAGGTGCTCCGCTCTGGTAGACAACAGGCAGCGGGCAGTGCGCGGTTTACGCAGCTCCGCCGCGCCGCCATTTGCCGCCAGCCAATCTTGTTCAGGTCTCCATTGTCAACTTTCCGCCGCCTGCTGTCCATCGCCGACGGTCTTCAAAAACCTCCCGTATGCGTCGTCCCAGGCGGCGGTCTGACGCGGCTCGTACTCCTCGACGGGGAAGCTGTTTCGAATGACTTCCCGCGCCTCGGCGATCCCGCCTACATCGCCGGCGGCCACGGCCTGCATCATCAGGTTTCCGATCGCGGTGGCTTCGATCGGTCCGGCGATGGCGCGGCGGCCGCAGGCGTCGGCGATCGCCTGGCAGAGTTGCCGGTTCTGCGTCCCGCCCCCGACGATATGGATCGTGCGGATCGGGCCGCCGTTGAGCTGCTCGCACATCGCCAGCACGTGGCGGGATTTCATCGCCAGGCTGTCCAGAGCGCAGCGGAGGATCGCGCCCTCGTCCTCGGGCGCCGCCTGGCCGGTTCGCCGGGTGAACTGGCGGATCGCCTCGGGCATCTCCTTCGGGGCAAGGAAGTCCGCCGCGTCGGGATCGATAAACGCAACGAGCGGCTTGGCGGCGGCCGACATCCGGTTCAGGTCTTCCCAGTCCCATTGCTTGCCCGACTGGTTCCACGCCTGCCGGCACTGCTGCACGAGCCAGAGTCCGCAGATGTTCTTGAGCAGCCGGGTGGTGCCGCCGACGCCGCCTTCGTTGGTGAAATTCATCCGCATCACCTGGTCGTTGACGACCGGCCGGGGCGACTCGACGCCCATCAGCGCCCACGTGCCCAGGCTGATATAGCACCAGTCAGGCTTCTGGCCGGGTTTGGAGGCGGCGGGCACGGCCATCACGGCACTGGCCGTGTCGTGGCTGCCGGGCAAGACAACTTCGGCAGCCGCCAGGCCCGTCTCCGCGGCCAACGGCTCGCGCAGGCGGCCGAGGTTCGTTCCCGGCTCGACGATCCGGCCGAGGATGGCGGTCGGAAGGTGCATCTTCTCCAGCAATTCCGTGGCCCAACCGCCGCGAACGGGGTTGTAGAACTGGGTCGTCGTTGCGTCCGTCAACTCGTTGCATTTCTGGCCGGTCATCAGCCAGTGGAACAGGTCGGGCATCATCAGCAGGGTTTCGGCCACCTCCAAGAGCGGAGAATTGGAGAGCTTCATGGCCAGCAACTGGTAGAGGGTGTTCAGTTGCATGAACTGTAGGCCCGAGTGGCGAAAAATCTCCTCTCGCGAGACGAACTCCTCGGCCTTGGCCATCATGCCGCCCGTTCGAGCATCGCGGTAGTGGTAGGGATTGCCGAGCAGTTGATCGCCGCGGCCGAGCAGTCCGAAGTCGACCCCCCACGTGTCGACGCCGACGCTGGCAATGCGATTTCCGTAGCGGGCGGCAGCCGCGCGCATCCCCCCGGTCACGTGGGTCCACTGGGCGAGCAGGTCCCAGTAGAGGCTGCCGGCAACGTCGACCGGCCCGTTGTTGAACCGGTAGATCTCTTCCAGGCTGATTAATTTTCCGTCAAATCGGCCCACAACGTGCCGCCCGCTGGAAGCCCCCATGTCGATTGCCAGATATGCCTTGTCCGCCATTGTCTTCCTTCACTGTCGAAGCGTAAGTGTCCACCAGCAGGCCGCGAAACCCCATTCGGCAAATCGTGGCCACTAGGGAGCCTTGCGTCAAGCCCTCGAGCAGTTCGTTCGGAAACGGGCACACGAAAACTGAATTATCTTGACTTTGTTGACGAACATAGATAACATTGTGCCGTTCATTAGTCCTTTTTTTCTGTCCGTTGGCGTGGTTGCTCTCGCAGGGCAGCAGGTTTGCACGGCCTCGAATTTTTCCTATGATGAGCGTTAGAATTATGTATCCAGAACAGGCCAGGGGTCCGGCTCGATTGGCTGTTGGGGGGGAAGCGGATGGCGAACATGCGCGGTCTGCTTTGACGGCTCAAGGTGGCCAGGGGTTGGCGGCGGAATTGGCCGAGGAACTCCAACGAGCGAGCGTTGGCCTTGAAACCGCCAGCCCCGAAGAAATCATCACCTGGGCGGTCGAGCATCATTTTCCGCGTTTGACGATGGCGACGGCATTTGGGCCCGAGGGCTGCGTGATCCTGTCGATGCTGGCGAGGGTCGAGCCGCGGGTTTACGTGTTCAATTTGGATACGGGTTACCAGTTTCAGGAGACATTGACGCTTCGCGACCGGATTGCGGAGCGTTACGGGATCGAGGTGGCGCTGGCCCGGCCGGAATTGAGCGTGGCTGAGTACGAGAAGCAGCACGGGGGCCCGCTTTACGAGCGGGATTCGGACCGATGCTGCTTTGATCGGAAGATCAAGGTCCTGCGCGAGCACGTCCAGGGATTCACCGGGTGGATGAGCGGCATTCGCCGGGACCAGAGTCCCCACCGGGCCAAGGCTGCGATCGTCGGCTGGGATAAGAAATTCGGGTTGGTGAAGATCAGTCCGTTGGCCAACTGGACAAAGGCGCAGGTTTGGAAACGGATCACGGAGGAAAACATCCCCTACAACCCGCTTCACGATCAAGGCTATCCGAGCGTGGGCTGCTGGCCGTGCACTCGGCCGGTCCTGTTTGGCGAGGATGAGCGTGCGGGACGCTGGAGCGGGACGGCAAAAACCGAGTGCGGTCTGCATACTGCGGACGACG
Organism: Planctomycetota bacterium; assembly: GCA_023621895.1. GTDB lineage: Bacteria > Planctomycetota > Planctomycetia > Pirellulales > Thermoguttaceae > JAAYCB01. The sequence continues at coordinate 7,921 of JAMOAF010001036.1, read as the reverse complement.
AGCAGGACGGTCGCAATTCATGAAGATTTCGGCAAAGACGGAGTATGCATGTATCGCGATGCTTGAATTGGCATCACGATTCGGTTCCGGCCAACCGGTGCGTATTCGTTCGATCGCGGAGCGGCACGACGTGCCACCGCGGTTTCTGGTGCAAATTCTGCTGCAACTGAAGGGCGCGGGGCTCGTGGCCAGCACCCGCGGCGCCGCCGGCGGGTATCACCTCGTGCGGGATCCCGGCAGCATCTCGCTCGGCGAAGTGATGGAAGCCATCGAAGGGGCGGGGGGTGGCGAGGGGAAGACAAGCAATGCCTCGCCCGACTCGCCGGCGGTGAAGGCCCTTAACGCGGCCTGGCAGGAAGTTGCCGCCGTCGAGCGCCGACTGCTGGGTCAGATCAGCTTCGCCGACCTGCTCGATCGGGCACGCGATCAGGACGATCACATGTACCACATTTGAGGGGCCGGCCTAGCGATTGCACCCTCTTGCGCAAGCGCGCGAAACCAGCGGTCGCCGACGGGGTTTGACTTTGCTATAATGAAGGGGTTGGCGCTCCGGTGGGGCAAAAGGAGACGGGATGGCAAAATACAGAAAATGCACAATCCAGCGCGATGACGAAACCAAGCAAGTCCTCCTGCCGGACGATCAGGCGAGCATCGGCAAGAAGATCGTGATCAAGGATCCGGATCAATCGGCACTCTGGGAAGTGGTGGACCTGGAGAAGCTTACCAGCAAGGAAATCAACGGGCTGGAGCAGCCGCGCGCTTAACCCCACGGATTCAGGACCGGGCCCAAAGTTCTGCCGGAGAACGCCTCGCCGAGACGAAAGGTTACAGCATCAGAACCGGGACGAAGCCCTCCGTCTTCAGGTCCGTCTCCGGAAGACTTGCCGGACTTGCTGGAGCGATCGGGCCAAGAGGTCGATCTCTTGGCGTGTATTGTAGAGGTAAAAACTCGCCCGGGCGGTGGCGTTGACTCCGAATCGCTTGTGCAGCGGCATCGCGCAATGGTGGCCGGCGCGGATCGCCACGCCGTTCCGATCGAGCAGTTGGGCGACGTCGTGGGCATGGGGACGATTGCCGTGAAAGACGAAGCTCACGATCGCCGATTTCTCTTCCGGCGCTGGGCCAAGAATCCGTAGCTCTCCCAGCTCGCCGAGCACCTCGTGGGCATAGCGAGTGAGGTCTTGTTCGTGCCTGGTGACGGCATCCAGGCCGACCTGGTTGAGGTAGTCGATGGCGGCGCCGAGGCCGATGGCGGAGACGATCGGCGGAGTGCCGGCCTCGAATTTTGCCGGGAGGTCGGCCGGTTCGAAGCCGTCGAGCGTGACGCGGCGGATCATGCTTCCGCCGCCCAGGAAGGGCGGCATCGATTCCAGCAATTCGCGCCGCCCGTAGAGAACGCCAACGCCGGAGGGCCCCATCATTTTATGCCCGCTGAAGGCGAGGAAATCGGCGTTCAAGGCCTGCACGTCGATCTTCAGATGCGGCACGCTCTGGGCCCCATCGACGAGGACACAAGCGCCGGCCTGGTGTGCCTTGGCGATGATTTCTCCGATTGGGTTGATCGTGCCGAGCACGTTGGACACGGCGGTCACCGCTACGAGCCTGGTCTTTTCGCTCAGCAGCGCGTTGAAGGCCTCGATGTCGAGAGTGCCCTGTTCCGTGACCGGCACGTGGCGAACGATCGCGCCGGTCCGCTCAGCCAACTGGCGCCAGGGAACGAGGTTGGAGTGGTGCTCCATCTCGGTGAGCAGGATTTCGTCGCCGCGGCGGACGTTTGCATCGCCCCAGCTTCTGGCCACGAGGTTGATCGAAGAGGTCGCCCCGTGGGTGAAGATGATCTCCGCTGGCGTGGGCGCGTTGACCAGCGCGCGGACTTTTTCCCGCGACTGCTCGTAAAGATCGGTCGTCTGGTCGGAGAGCCAATGGATGCCGCGGTGGACGTTGGCGTAATGCTGTTCGTAGGTTTCGACAATTGCCTGGATGACCTGGCGAGGCCGCTGGGCCGTGGCGGCGTTGTCGAGGTAGACCAGCGGGACCCCGCCGTGGAGCACCTTGGAAAGGATCGGGAAGTCGCCGCGGATCGTTTGCGGATCAAGGCTTGGGGGGCTGCATGTTGCGTCGGTCATGAATTGCTTTCTTTCCCGCCGGCTCCCTCGGCGGGCTTCACCGGGGAAAACACGGCCGATTGAAGGACGCGCCAAGGCAACAGGCAGCATTTCTGGCGGTTGGGCGTCAGTTTAGCGCCGAACAGCTCGAGCATGTCGCCGGCGGTGAATCGGCGGACCTCGTCGACCGTCCTTCCATCGAACTTCTCGATCAGCATCGAGGCCGACGCCTGGCTGATGCAACAGCCGTCGCCGTCGAAATAGGCTTCGCGGAGCCGCCCCTGCGGATCGATGTTCAGCTCGATCGACACGGTGTCGCCGCAGAGCGGATTGTCGTCCTCGTGGGCGTGGGTGCAGTGCCTCGCCCGGCCACGGTGGTAAGGGTCCTCGTAGTGATCGAGGACGTGTTCTTGGTAGATTTGCTCTTCGTCCATTGTTGGCCAGGAATCAGGAGGCCGGGGCCTGAAGTCGGAAGGCAGCGGCCAAGAGCGAGTCTTTCATGCCGCCAGACCGCCCCTGGCTCCCAAGCTGGAACGTGGGAACCGGAATGGCGTCGAGGGTCGCTGAGTCGCGTGGTGAATTCTAGCCGCGGGCCTGGTGGGGGCAAGAAAGGCCGGCGCGACCGGCTGCGGCATCCTCGGCGGCCCGGTTTGCCGGCAAGATTGTCTCCCGGAAGACAGTTTCGCCCGGCAACGCTTCAACCGCCGCCGGCCGAAGGATCGACCGATCGCGTTTGGCGCGCGGCGCTGCCCTGTTAGAATTTCCAGAGCAGCGTGACGGTATAGTCGAGGTCGTTCGGTTTGACCCCGTTGGGAGTGCTGTCGTAGCGGTCGAGGATGCTCAACTTGAGGCTGAGGTTCATTTCCTCGTCGAGCAGCACTTCCCAGGCGGCCTTGCTGGTCAAACGGTAGTCCGAGAAGTTCGTCACGTCGGGCGTGTAGTCCGCCGAGGCGCTCAGCTTCTGGCGTTTGCTGAGCTGATGCTCGAACTCCATGCCAAACACCGCCTCGGGAACCCAGGAGTCGTCCGGGCCGCCGATCTCCCGCGATGCGCCGGCACCGGCACGCGTGATGAACGACGTGATTTCGTTGTCGATCCAGGCATATCCGAGACCCGTGTCGAACGTGACGCGGACATCGTAGGCCGTGAATTCGTCGTACTCGGTGAGCTGGCGGACATACCACGTCCACGGGGAATCGGCGAACAGCCATTCCCAGCGGGTCTCAGCAAAGAGCCGGTGACTTGTCTCGATCGAATCGGCCGACTTGCGGAAATACTGCAAATCGAAGTCCAGCACTGTCTGCTTCGTTTTTCGTTTCGCGTCGACCCCGAGCTGGTAATTCAGGTCCGCGACATGGATCGGCTCGGCGAGAACCGGCGCACCGGACGATCCGCCGGCGGGCTGGTCCGCCGATGGGGCGGGAACGGTTTTGGGCAGGATTTCCGGCGGACCAAACGGCGCCGGAGTCGAATCGTTGGGTAGACTGAGAGGCTGCGGCGCCATCTGCATGCCGTAGGGCGAGGCGCTGGGCGCCGTGGAATAGGCCGGCGGCATCGGCTCGACGTTCATCGCCGGGTTTTGATAGGCCTCGGTGAAGTAGTCCTGCCCAAAACCCCGCGTGGCAAGACATCCGATGACGAGCGCAGAAAGCCAGCCTGCACGAACCACCTTTGGTGCCTCCTGTTGTCCATTATCCCTTCCGAGCCGGCCCCGGAGCCGGCATTCCCATCGATACACCCGCTGCCCCTTGGGAATGGGACTGGATCTGTCAAGTCTGTTGGCAGGCCGCCAGTCGCTTCAAGCACCGTGGATGCCCCAAGGCGAGTGAAGAAAAGCGGTGGAAGAGTAACAAGAAGGCGGGGAGGTTACAAGTTCAAACCGCCGCAATTTTTGGGTCCGGGCGCACGTCGGCTTTTGCGAGAGTTGGCTGGGCCTGAAAAGGGTCAATAGGAAAATCTGCGAATTATGGTGAACCGGCCGATACGGGGCCGTTTAGGGCAACGCCCTGGGCAGGGTATCCACCATGGGCCGGCGGCCCTGATCCCCCATTTCGTTCCCACGCTCCAGCTTGGGAACGCCCTCCCGGACAGTTGCTCGCCGCGCGGGGACCGGCCGAGCCTGCGCCCGCCAAGGTCCGCTTGCGCGACCCCTGTCAGATCAGCTTCGTCAAGCCTGGCAGCGGCAGGGGATAATTGCCCGTAGCGTCGGGCCTGGTCGGTGGATCGATATCGAAGCTCGCCTCTTCCGGCGGCGGGCCGTACTGCAAGTCGGCGTTGTGCGCCTCGTCCCAGGTGGTGGCCTTGCCCGAGTAGCAGGTGATCTGGCCGAGCACGCCGATCATCGTGCTGTTGGCCATGTAGCTGCCGCTGTTGATCGGCTTGCCGTCGCGAACCGAATCGATCAGGGCCTTCTGCTCGGCTTCGTAGGGGTTGTTGTGCGGGCCTTCGAACTGCCAGTTCGTCTCCCCTTCGATCCGGCAGCGGCCGAGTTGGCAGGTTCCCTTGGTGCCCATGATGATGTCCGACGAGTTGCCGTAGCAGCCGGCCTGGGTGCGGCAGAGGGCGTACAGGCGGGCGCCGCTCTTGTACTCGTAGACGACCGTGTGGTGGTCGAACATGTCGCCGTAGACATCGCCGAACGAGGAGGAACGGCCGGCCAGCCCGAAGGCCCATGTCGGCATCTCGCCCTGCATGATCCAACTGATCCGGTCGACGTTGTGGACGAGCGACTGGGGCACGTCGTCGCCCGACAGCCAGCAGAAGTGGTACCAGTTCCAGAAATGGTATTGAATCTCGGTCAGGCCGGCGGCGCGGGCCTCGATGCGGTACGGCGCGCGGAGAAACATCGACTGGGCGGCGACCACCTCGCCGATCGCCCCGCCGTGAATCCGCTTGACCGTCTCCTGCCAGCCCGCGTGGTAGCGGCTTTGCAGCCCGGAAACGAGGCTCAGCCCCTTCTCCTCGGCCAGCCTGGCGACCGCCTCGACGCGGCGGACGCCGACCGGGTCGATGGCGTGGGGCTTCTCGACGAAGACATGCTTGCCGGCCTTGATGGCGGCCTCGGAGTACATCGGGTGGAATTTCGATGCGCAGGCGATCAGCACCACGTCGGCCGACTCGATCACCTTCCGATAGCCGTCGAAGCCCGCAAAACAATGGTCGTCGTCGACGGCCACCTGGTCGGGGAACTGGGTCTTGAGGTTTTTGCGGGCGGCCTGGAGCCGGCTGTCGAAGACGTCGCACATGGCGACCAGCTTCACGTCGGCGCCCGCCCGCAGCGCCTCGGCGGCCGCGCCGGAACACCGGCCCCCGCAGCCGATCATGCCGATCTTGATTGTCCCGTCGCCGGCGGCGTGCGCGCCGCGGGCGACGCCCAGGCTGGCGGCGCCGGCCGAGGCCGCCAGGGCCGAAGACTTGAGGAAATCGCGCCGCGAAACGTGGCTGCCGGGAGATTGCTGCCGAGTCATGGTCGTGTCCTTGAAGTTCGGGTTTGCGTAGAATCTAGGGTTTCCGCTCCGCCTGCCATTCCTTCCACACGCGCATCGACCTGGCGAGGTGCTCGCGGGCATCGCCGGGGACCGCGTAGCACATCAGGCCGATGGGGCCCCGGTAGCCGGCCTCGCGGAGCGCGGCGAGCAGGGCCCGGTTATCGAAGTCGCCCCGGTCGAGCGGTTGGATCAGGCCGTCGGTCCAAGCCTGGCTGTCCGTCTGCGCCCCGTTGATCGTCACGGCGAAGATTCGCTTGGCGTGCTTCGCCAGCAAGGGGCGGTAGTCCCGCTTTCCCTCGACCTTGAGCCAGTGGCAGAGATTGAAGTTGGCGCCGACGTTGGGATGGCCGACTTTCTCCACCAGCTCGAGGGCGAAAGGCAGGCTCTCGGTCCAGTCGTTCACGTGGTGATAGATCGAGATCCGCAGGCCGTTCTCGGCGGCCATGCGGCCGAGGCGGCGAAGGATTTCCACCGCCGGCCGCTCTCCGCCCGGATCGCCCGGAGGGAAACCGCGAAGGAGCACGCAAACGGTCGCCGGGCGGCCTCGGAGCCTCTTGATCGCCTCGGGCAGAAGCGGATCATAGGCGGGCTTTTGCGGATCGACGTTGATCGCCGTGTAGAGCATCAGCGGCGGGATCGCCGCCGCGTCGAGCGCGGCGAGATTCTTATCGAGTTCGTCGCCCAGCCAGAGGGGGTAGCCGGCGCCGTCGAAACCCAGCTCGGCCAGCAGCCGCGCTTGACGGCCGATATCGGGGTTCGGCACCGCCGGCAGATCGACACAGAGGGCGTAGAACTTGGGCGGGCTGGACGCGTCTCCACACATTGCGACGCACGCGGACGCCAGGATCGCCGACAGCGCAACCGTGGGGACAAGCATGTTTTTCATCTTCATGGTTCAGTCTTTCATGCCGCCAGGAGCCACTTCGTTCCCAAGCTGGAGCTTGGGAACCAGGATTATGTTGATCTTCGGGGCGGGGTCCAGACGATAGCCGCGTGGGCTTGCCCCGCGCTTCGCCTGGTTCCCAAGCTGGAGCTTGGGAACCAGGGGATTGGGAACCAGGGGGAGCTGGGGATTGGGGTAAACGGAATGAACTGCGTTCCACGATTGGGCAGTTTTCGGGATGGAGTCTTTATTTCTCCTCGCTGATTCCGATTTCCTTCATCGTCTTGCGGAGCCAGGCGAGCGACTTTTCGATCATCGGTCCGCCCTGCCCTTCGCATTCCATGCTCAGTACGCCGTTGAAGCCGTGAGCGTGGAGCATCTCCAGGCACTTGCGGATGTTGCCGGCGTTGACCCCATCGCCGATGGCACACTGGCTGATGGCGATTCCTGTGTCCTTCCCCCGCAGCGATGCGGCCAGCGAGGCGCTGACGTCCTTGATGTGCACGTGGCTGATCTTGTCGAGGAACCGGCGGCAGAAAGCGACCGGGTCCTGCCCGGCGATGAACGTGTTGCCGGTGTCGAAATTCATCCGCTACTTTTCGAGTAGGATTCGGAGCATCCGCCGGAGCGGTTCCGCCGCGCCCCAGAGGAGCTGATCGCCGACGGTGAAGCCGGTGAGGAATTCGCCGCCGAGCTTCATCTTGCGCAACCGTCCGATGGGCGTCAACAGTGTCCCGCTGATGGCGGCCGGAGTCAGTTGTTCGAGCGTGGCCTGCCTGTCGTTCGGGACGACCCTGGCCCAGGGATGGTCGCCGGCGATCACCTGCTCGATATCCGCCAGCGGAACGTCTCTCTTGAGCTTGATCGTCAGGCCCTGGGAGTGGCAGCGCATGGCCCCGACGCGCACGCAAATGCCATCGACGGGAATCGGGGGCCGGCAGCCGAGAATCTTGTTGGTCTCGACCATCCCCTTCCATTCCTCGCGCGTCTGGCCATCGGCGACGGGCTTGTCGATCCATGGAATCAGGCTGGCCGCCAGGGGGGCGCCGAAATTTTCCGTGGGGAATCCGGCGGCGCGGATCGTCGCCGTGACATTGCGGTCGAGCTCGAGAATCGCGGAGGCCGGGTTCCCCAGGTAGTCGCCCGCCTTGCCGGCGATGCCGGCCATCTGCTCAACGAGCTCGCGCATGTTCTTGGCGCCGGCGCCGGAGGCGGCCTGGTAGGTCATCGAGCTGATCCACTCCACGAGGTTTGCGCGGAACAAGCCCGACAGGGCCATCAACATCAGGCTGACGGTGCAGTTTCCGCCCACGTAGGTTTTGACGCCCCGCTTCAGCCCGTCGCGAATCACGTCGAGATTGACCGGGTCGAGGATGATGATGCTCTCGTCGGCCATGCGGAGCGTCGAGGCGGCATCGATCCAGTAGCCGTTCCAGCCGGCGGCG
>JAMOAF010000682.1 GCA_023621895.1 Planctomycetota bacterium | reverse complement strand
GAAGGCTCTGCCCCCGCTGTCGCTTCTGATCTCGGCCGCACCGATCGCCAGTTTTTTTGCCCGCAACGCTGACGACGAGACCGTGCGGACCCAAGCCGCGACGATCGCTCAGGCCCTTGCCGGCGCTGAAGGCAAGGATCGGATCACGCTGAAAACGACGATCGTCGACAACGGGCAGCAGGTCCGAATCGAAGTCGAGCAGGGTCTGCTGAAGCTGCTGGGGATCTTGCCGGTTCTCCTCGGGCCAGGAACACCGCCCGCCGGAAATTGAACACCGAAGCGGCGAGGGGCCGGCCGGAGCCGAACAGAACGAACGGCAGCGACCGTGGCTCTGGGGGACTTGCAGTCATCGGGGCGACCTCCAATACTGGAATCTGCCCCTCTTTCCCGAAAACACGCTCGATGGGTTGCCCGGTTGCCGCTCCAGGCCGGCTAGACAGCCCAAAGCGCCGTGCGGCTCGCAATGAGCGAAACGAGTGCGAGAACGGACGCAAGCCTCATGACGATCGACCTGGCCTTTACGCCCTCCGGCCGGCTCGCTCTCGCCGAGTCAGCCGACGAGGCTCCCCCGACTGGGCCGGGCCCAACCGAAGGCCAAATTGCCGCGATCAAGAAGGCGTTTGCCGCCAGCCAGGCGGAGGGGCTCTTCACGCTGGCGGCCACGTGGTCGGACGCGCCGCTGGTGCCCTCGTTGGCCTTCTGGCACGGCTTCGCCGGCCGCTATCTCGAGCAGCTCTGCCACCTTCCGGACATCGCCACAAGCCAGATCGAGCCGATTCCGCCCCCGGACACCTCCGACCTGGAGAACCTGCTTCTCGGCGCCCCGCCGATGCAGGGGGCGGAGTATCTCAGCGAGGAGGCCCTCGTTACCGTCTGGACGGACCTCGACTCCTGGGTCCGCGGCAGCGTCGCGGCCAACAAGTCGGGCCTTTCGGGGTTCTTGAAAGATCGCGCCCCGCTCTGGCACCAGGTGGGCCGGGTCTGCTTCCACCTGGCCGAGAACCGCGCCGACCCTGATTACCCTTTTGCCTTCCTGGCGACTTATGCACCGGCGCTCGCCCGCGGAGCCCGCGTCCAGTACCAGCCGCTCAGCAAGGCGCTGCGGGAATATGCCGGCGAAAAGAACAAGACAGCGCTTGTCCGGCTCCTCTCGCCGGTCCATCAAGCTTCGCAGAAGAGCCGATTCGTCAAGGAACTGGTCGAGTCGGGCGACATCTATCAGCCGTTGGCTTGGACGCCGCGCGAGGCCTACCGGTTCCTCACCGAGATGCCCGTCCTCGACGAGTGCGGAGTCCTCGTCCGCCTGCCGAACTGGTGGAAGAAGCGCCCGCGGCCGCGCGTGGCCGTCTCGATCGGCGACAACCGGCAGAAGAAGTTCAGCGCCCGGAGCATGCTTGATTTCAAAGTCGGGCTCGCCCTGGGAGACGAGCGTCTGACCGAAGAGGAGTGGCGGCAATTGATGAGCGCCGACGAGGGGCTCGTGCTGCTCCGCGGGCAATGGGTCGAGGTCGATCGCGACAAACTGGCCGAAGCGCTCCAGCACTGGAAGAAACTCGAACAGGCGGCCGGCGACGGGATCTCGTTCGTCGAGGGCATGCGGCTGTTGGCGGGCGCCAATCTCGATCCGGCCGCGGAGGAGAGAGACGCCGATCCCGAGCGCGAGTGGTCGTTCGTCCATGCCGGCCAGTGGCTCGGCGAGATTCTCGCCAAGGTGCGAAACCCCGAAAGCCTGGAAGCCGCCGAAGCGGGCAACGGCCTCCTTGCCCGGCTGCGGCCGTATCAGACCACCGGTTTCCGCTGGCTGCGGTTCATGTCGGAACTGGGGCTGGGGGCCTGCCTGGCCGACGACATGGGGCTCGGCAAGACGATCCAGGTCCTGGCGCTGCTGGCGGCGCTCAAGTCGGCCGGAAACACGCGGCCCGCGCTCTTGGTGCTCCCCGCCTCGCTGCTGGGGAACTGGAGAGCGGAGATCGGCCGCTTTGCCCCCTCGTTGCGCACAATGTTTGTGCACTCATCCGAAACACCCAAGGATCGGCTGGCCCAGTGGGCGCAAGACGCGCGCGCCGCGGTCCGCGGCGTGGACCTGGTGCTGACCACCTACGGCATGTTGCTGCGGCAGACGTGGTTCTTCGACATTGCCTGGCGGACCGTGATCCTGGATGAAGCGCAGGCGATCAAGAACCCGGCCGCCCGGCAAACCAAGGCGGTCAAGCGGCTCAAGGCCGACGCCCGGATCGCGCTGACCGGCACCCCGGTCGAGAACCGGCTCGCCGACCTCTGGTCTCTGTTCGATTTCCTCTGTCCCGGGCTGCTCGGTTCGCAGGCCAGATTCAAGGCGTTCGTCAAGCGGCTCGAGGCTCGCCAAGCCAACCGCTACGCCCCGTTGCGGGGCCTCGTGCAGCCATACATCCTCCGCCGCCTGAAAACCGACAAGCGGATCATCGACGACCTGCCGGAAAAGACCGAGGTCCGCGCTTACTGCTCGCTGACCGCGCGGCAGGCCGCGCTCTACGCCAAAATGGTCGCGGAGATGGCCAAGGCGATCGAAAACCGCCAAGGGATCGAGCGCCGCGGCCTGGTCCTAGCCTACCTGATGCGATTCAAGCAGCTTTGCAATCACCCCAGCCACCTGGTTGGCGATGGCGAATTCGCCCCGGACCAGAGCGGCAAGTTTTCGCGGCTCGCGGAAATCTGCGAGGAGATCGCCCAGCGCCAAGAGAAGGCGCTCGTCTTCACCCAGTTCCGTGAGATGGCCGAGCCGCTCGCCGCGTTTCTGGCTACCGTCTTCGGCCGCGGCGGGCTCGTCTTGCACGGCGGAACGGCCGTCGCCCGGCGCAAGACACTCGTTGAAGACTTCCAGCGAGAGGGCGGCCCCCCCTTCATGATCCTGTCGCTCAAGGCCGGCGGAACCGGACTGAACCTGACCGCCGCCTCGCACGTCATCCACTTCGATCGCTGGTGGAATCCGGCCGTCGAGAACCAGGCCACCGACCGGGCCTTCCGCATCGGCCAGCAGCGCAACGTCCTTGTCCACAAGTTCGTCTGCCGGGGGACGGTGGAAGAAAGGATCGACGCCCTGATCGAGGAAAAGGTCCAACTTGCCGCTGATCTGCTCGAAGGCGGCGCCGAAAAACTGCTCACCGAAATGACTGACGCCGAACTGATCCAGCTTGTATCATTGGATGTCGATAAGGCGACCGCGTGAATGACTGCCCGCGCCCCGCCGGGCGCAGAACCCCGTTCCATCGATTCGTGAACCTAAGGAGCTGGCCATGTCATGGTATGGCGGATGGAGACCCTATGTGTCGGTCGCCCAGCGGCGGCGGCAAGCGCGGAGCGAGATGGCGGCACTCCGCAAGAAAGGCATGAAAATCGAACCGGTTGAGATCGAAGGCCGCAAGATCGCCCACACGTTCTGGGGCGAGGCCTGGTGCGAGCACCTCGAGTCGTTTAGCGACTACGAGAACCGCCTCCCTCGCGGGCGGACCTACGTGCGCAACGGCTCCGTCTGCCACCTGGCGATCAGCCGCGGCAAGATCGAGGCCAAGGTCGCCGGCCAGGAAGTCTACAATCTCACGATTGACATCGAGACGCTCCCGAAGAACAAGTGGAAGGCCGTCAAGAACCGCTGCGCCGGCCAGATCGGCTCGCTGATCGAGCTCCTCCAGGGCAACCTCTCCGACCACGTCATGGAAGTGGTCACGGACCGCGAACAGGGGCTGTTCCCCCTGCCCGGCGAGATTTCCTTCGATTGCGACTGCCCCGACTGGGCCGTGATGTGCAAGCACGTCGCCGCCGTTCTCTACGGGGTCGGAGCGCGGCTCGACAAGAAGCCGGAACTGCTGTTCGAACTCCGCGGCGTGAACCACGAGGACTTGATCGCCGCCGACGCCGAGGCGGCGGTCTCCAAGGCGACGCGAGCCGGCAAATCGCGGCGGCTGGCCGCGGACAATCTCGCCGACGTGTTCGGGATCGAGTTGGATGCGGCCGAGCCGGCCGGGACAAGCGGCGCGGCGGCTAAATCGGCGAAATCGGCTAAATCGGCCAACAAACGCCCGGCCGCAAAGACGGCGGCGAAGAAAATGCCGGCGGCGAAGAAAATGCCGGCGGCGAAGAAAATGCCGCAAAGTAAGAAGAAAATCGCAAGGAAGCCAGCCAAACCCGCCAAGAAGACGGCGACCAGGAAATCGTCGAAAACCGTTAAAACGACCGCCGAGAGGGCGGGTTGACACGTGTCAATGCAATACTCCCAACCTGCTGCCCGCAACACGAGAGGACCGGCGATGGACAACCTTATGTGTCATCGGATGATGTGGATTGGGCTCGGCTTCGCCCTGACTCTGGCGGTTCAAGCGCCGGTGCTGGCCGCCGGGGCGACCATCCGCGAGACGACGCTCGAAATCCCGACCTACCAGGTCGGGCCGGAAGACAAGAATCCACCGCTCTGGAACGGCAACGTCTATCCTTACCCGATGCAGACCGACATCGGGCGAAACAAGGCCAATCGGACCTACCGCGCCGTCGTCCTCGAAAACGACTATCTCCGCGTGATCGTGCTGCCGGACTTCGGCGGGCGCGTTTACGCTGCTCACGACAAGACCAACGACGACTTCGACTTTGTCTATCGGAATCACGTCATCAAGCCGGGGCTGGTGGCTCTCCGCGGCGCCTGGCTTTCCGGCGGCATCGAGTGGAACTTTCCCACCCGCGGCCACACCGTCAACACTTTCTCGCCGGTGCCGTACAAGATGCTGCACAACGACGACGGCAGCGTCACCTGCGCCGTCGGCACGCTCGAGTGGGTGCGGCGGATGAAATGGACCGTCCAGATCACCGTGTTTCCCGATCGCTCCTGCTTCCAGAACCGGATTCTCCTCTCGAATCCGACGCTCACGCACAACAACGCCTACTTCTGGGCGAATGCGGCCGTCCACGCCTGGGACGAAACCAAGGTCAGCTTCTCGCCCACGGAATACACCTATGCCGGACGCCGCCGCGATCCCCAGCCCTGGCCGATCCACGAAGGCCGCGACCTCGGTTGGTACAAGAACACGCCCCGGGCATTCGACTACTTCTCCGGCACGCCGGCCGATTTCGTCGCCGCCTACAACCACCAGCGCGATTGCGGCAGCGTGCTCTTCGCCTCGCGCGACCAGAGCTTCGGCAAGAAATTCTGGACGTGGGGAACGGCCCGCAGCGGCCTGATTTGGGAAAACATCCTCACCGACGCCGACGGGCAGTATATCGAATTGCAGTCGGGCCGCCTCCTGACCCAGGGCGACAGTTGGCTGTTCGATCCGCACTTGCAGGAGAGTTGGCAGGAGTACTGGTTTCCCATCAAGCAAATGGACGGCTTCGCCAGCGCCAACCAGGATGCCGCCGTGAATTTCGCCGCGCGGCAAGGGAAGCTGCTCGTGGCGATCAACGTCACCCGGCCGTTTCTCGAGGCGACGGTCAGCGTCGCCACCGCCGGCGGCGAAATCTTCCGCGACGCGGCCAATCTCAGGCCGGGCGAGAGCTGGCGGCGGGAGATCAACGCCCCGCCCGATCCGCAAGCCTGCCGCCTCGTGGTCCGCGACTCCCGGGGCAAGGAGATCATCGCCTACAGCCCGAAGGCGGAAAAGTCCCCGCCGCCCGAGCTTGAGCCCGAGATGCCCAGCGGCGAGTCGGCCTCGGCCGAAGAGCTCTGCCTCGCCGGCTATTACGCGATGAAACACTGGAACGAGCCGCAAGCCGTGGAGCTGTTCCGCCGCTCGCTGGAGAAAGACCCGGGGTTCTCGCCCGCACTCCGCTGGCTCGCGGCGATCGACTACAAGACCGGCCGGTTCGCGGAAGCCGCCCGCTCAGCCGACCAGGCGCTCCGCCGCAATGAAGACGACCTGATGGCGCGCTACTACCGGGCGCTGAGCCGGATCGCGCTTGGCCAGTCCGAACGCGTTGAGGAGGACCTCGATCTGCTCGGCCGCCGGGCGGCGTTTCGCCACGTGGTCCCCTACGTCCAGGCGTCGCGGGCGATCGCCGCCGGCGAGCTGCCGCGCGCCGCCGCGCTGCTCGGGCGCGCTGTGCACGAAAACCCGGATGATCTGAAGGCCAAAACCGCGCTGGCCTGCATACTGCGGCACGAGGGCCGCGCCGACGAGGCAGCGCCGATGGTCAACGGGGTCCTCCGCGCCGATCCGCTCAACAGCCTGGCCGCGATGGAGAAGGCGCTTCTCGGCGCGGGCGACGAGCAGCTCGCCGTCTATGGAGACGACCCGCAGTACTATCTCGAGGCCGCCTGCGATTACCTGCAAATGAACCTCGCGGACGACGCCGCGGCCGTGCTCGCGCTCCGCCAATCGCGGCGGCCGGCGGCGCCCCATCCGATGGTCTGCCTCTACCGGGGATACCTTGCCGATCGGTCGGGCAAGCGCGCCGAGGCGCTGCGCCACTATACGGAAGGCGCGGAGCTGCCGGTCGACTATGTCTTCCCCTTCCGCACGGAGACGCTCGCGGTGCTGGAGACCGGGCTGAGGCTGCTGCCGGACAACTGGCGGCTGCACTACTGGCTGGGCACGCTGCTGGTGGCGAAACAGCGGTGGGAGGAAGGGTTTGAGCACCTCCTGGCCGCCGAGCGGCAGCAGCCCGACTGCGCGGTGCTCTATCGCAACCTGGGTGAAATCTACTGGCAAAAGGCGCAAGACCTCGAAAAAGCCAAGGCGGCTTACGAGCGGGCGTTTGCCTGCGACCCGAACGATCCGGCCTACTACCTGGCGATCGACCGGCTCTACGCCCTCACCGGCGATCGGGCCGGCCAAGAGACGCTGTTCCAGAAGGCGCCGCGCGGGGTGCAGAACGATTACCGCGTGCTCCTTGCCCGCGCGGAGTACTTCGCCGATACCGGAGAGTGCGACCAGGCCCTGCAAATCCTCGTGGGTCACGCCTTCCATCCCTGGGAAGGCTGGACCGGCGCGCGCCAGCTCTATGAGCGAACCTTGCATCTCCTTGCCGATCAGGCCAGCGAGCGAGGGGACCACCGCGCGGCGATCGAGTATCTCCAACGGGCGCTCCAGTGGCCGGAGAATCTCGGCACCGGCCGGCCGCAGAACCCCGACCACTCCCGCGAGCACTACAAGCTGGGCGTCTGCTACAAGGCGCTCGGCGAGGCGGAGCTCGCACGGCAGCACTTCACCGCGGCGGCCGAGAGTCCCGCGCCGGCCGATTCCCCCTGGCGCTTGAAGGCGCGCAGAGAGCTCGCAACCCCGGACAACCCGTAGTCGGCACTCTTTGCAGGGTGGTGCGCACGATTCCGAAAATGGAACATTGGACAGTCTGAGGACATCAGAAATCACCATGCCGGAAATCCCCCAAGTGATCCTGAAACCCCGCAAGGCGGCGCCTTTTTTCGGGCGGCATCCATGGGTCCGCGACACGGCGATCGCTCGCCTGGTCGACGACCCGGCCGACGGGGCGGAAGTCGACCTGCTCTCGGACAAGGGGCAATGGATCGCCCGCGGCGTGTACAACAGCCGCAGCCGGATTCGCGTGCGTCTCTACCGCTGGACTCAGGAGGCGCTCGATGAGGACTTCTGGCGGCGGCAGATCTCCAGTGCGCTCGCGCTGCGGCAGGCGCTGGGCTACGACGACCCGGCCGGCGCGGCAAGGCTTGTCTTCAGCGAGGCGGACGGTCTGAGCGGCCTGGTGGTCGACCGTTTCGGAAAACACCTGGTCGTGCAGCCGACGTCGCTGGGCATCGCCTTGCGGCTGGACCGGCTGGTTCCGATCCTTGTCGAACTGGTCCACCCGGCCGGCGTCACCCTGCGGACGGACGTGGCCACCGCCAAAATCGAAGGCCTGGACCTGGCGCCGGGACACTACTGGGGGCAACCGGCGGAGGACGTGATCTTCATCCAGGAGCATGGAATCCGCTACGGCGTGCAGTTGGTCAGCGGCCAGAAAACCGGATTCTACCTGGACCAGCGGGAGAACCGCCGCGCCGCGGTCGCCTGGCTGCGCGGCCGCAGCGTGCTCGACGTCTGCTGCTACACCGGGGCGTTCAGCCTCTCGGCCGCGATCCTCGGAGGGGCCAAGGAGGTCACCGGGCTGGACAGCAGCCAGAGCGCTGTCGCGATGGCTCGGACCAACGCCGAACTGAACGGCGTCGCCTGTGCCCGTTTCGAGACCGGCGAGGCTTTCCGCTCGCTGGAAGAGCGCGTCAAGGCCGGCCAGCGATTCGGCGCGGTGATCCTCGATCCGCCCAAGTTCGTCCGCGGCCGCCGCGGAGTAGACGAAGCCCTCCGCGCGTACCACCGCCTCAATCACCTGGCGGTCGATCTGCTCGAACCGGACGGGATTCTGATCACGTGTAGTTGCTCGGGGGGCGTCAGTCGCGAGGACTTCGCCGCGATGCTCTTCGGCGTGGCGATCAAGAGCCGCCGGGAAATCCAAGTGCTCGAGCAACGCGGGGCGGCGCCGGATCACCCGCTGAGCGTGACCTGCCCGGAGAACGAATACTTGAAGTGCTTTGTCTGCCGGGTCAAGTAAGGCGGCGCAGGGCGCGTTCCCAAGCTGGAGCTTGGGAACGAGGAAGGCGGCGCAAGGGCGCGTTCCCAAGCTGGAGCTTGGGAACGAGGAAAGC
>JAMOAF010000178.1 GCA_023621895.1 Planctomycetota bacterium | reverse complement strand
CGCGGCGCGACCCCGCGAGGTTCTAAATCGACCTGCGTGATTCATGTCAGATAGCCGCGTGGGCTTGCCCCGCGCTTGGTTACGTACGGGTTGTGCGGCAGCGCAGGCGCGGCGCTCGCCGAGCCCGCCGGCTTCGGGGACCGGGTCAATAACGAATCACTTTTCGCAGCAAGTAAAAGCCCCAGACCAGCAGGATCAGGTTCCCGGCCCAGACGGTATACGGCGGGATCGTTCCGCTCTTCGCTCCGTCGATCCCGTACATCATGATCGGGTAGTAGACGACCAGAATTGGCGTGAAGCAAAGGAAGAAACTGGTCAGAAAATCTCGATTCCGCAACCGGATCGCCATCGGCGCCCCGACCCACAGGAAACAGAAACAACTAAACCCGGCCGACCAGCGCCGGTGCGGTTCCGTGCGGAGGCGGTGAAGGCGGCTGACATGGTCTTCCATTTGTCTCTGCCGCGTCTGCCATTCTCGTCCCGTGAGCTGATCGATGTCGCCGCAGAGGATTTCGAACGTCGCGCGAACCGCCAACTCGCGGCGATAGGCGTCGATCCGTTCGATTTGCCCGGCCGTCTCGCGCCGGATTGCGCCGAGAGCAATGTTCGAGGGGACTTGGGAGCGGTCCTCCACGCGGCTGGCCGTCGTCAGGGGGATTTCCTGCTCCCACACGTCGTTGGGAAATCGGAAGGCGCCCTCTCCTTCCATGTCGACGTATCCATCCCAGAGGATGACCTTTAACACCCCCTCCTGTTTGTCGCACGACAGTTTCGCTTCCGCCGCCGTGATCGTGATCGTGGGGGAGCCGTCTCTCCTTCGGATCGATAGGGTCGGGCGGATCAGCCGCTGGCCTTCGACGCGTTTCACGTTGACCGAGAAGCCGCTGGCGCTGTAACTGCGGCGCGTGCGGAGGACTCCATAGGCGATCTCCTCCACCGCCTCGATGATTACGCGCTGGGCGCCGTTGCGGCCCCAAGAGACCGCCAAATCGGTCAGCCACACGGTCCCCAGGCTGAGGACAAAAGCCACCACGACCGATGGCCAGATGACCACCCACGGCGAGATTCCCTGGGCCTTCAGCGCGACGATCTCGTTCGAGCCTGACATCCGGGCGTAGACGCTCGTCGTGGCCAGCAGCAGCGTGACGGGGATCGCCACGCTGAGCGCGAAAGGCATCGTGTAGGGAACCAGCCGCAAGATCTCCGCCGGAGGCAGGCTGTAGCGCATTGCCTCCTGGAAGAGGCCGACGATCAGCATCATTGGCGTGAGCGCAAACATCGCCAGCACAAAGACCTTCGTCAGCTCAAGCAGGACATAGCGGGTGAGGATTCGCATCGCGGGGTAGTGTCGCACCCGGAAGCCGATCCGGTCAAGAGGACTTGGGCGGCGCAGGCGGCGTCTTCCCGGCTCGCAAGCAGCCGGCGCTTTACAGAATTCCCCAAATTTCAGATACTACGTTGCTGTCTCCGGGCCGATGGTCCGGGATTTTCAACCGTTGCCCAGTGCGACGTGTGATCCTCACGATCCGCACGCGTGTTTGGAAAGTGGTCTTATCGCCACCGGTGCGTCGACCCTTGAGGGTCTTACCGGCATTGGGAGTGCAGGCGGATGCTCAGGCTTTCACTGAACGAGACAACGACATTCCGTTGGTCCTTTGAGGAAGACGTCACGCACTACGCGGCCGCCGGGATTCCCGCGATCGGCGTTTGGCGCCACAAACTCTCGGATTGCGGTCTGGGAAAAGCCGTCGAATTGCTCGAAGACTCGGGGCTGGCGGTCTCCCATCTCCATTGGGCTGGCGGATTCACCGGCTCGGATGGACGATCGTTCCGTGCCGCCGTCGATGACGCAATCGACGCGATGCGCACCGCCGCGGAACTGAAAACGCCGTGCCTGGTCGTCTACAGCGGCGCGCGGGCCGGGCATACGCTGAATCATGCTCGCCGCCTGTTCCGCGATGCCCTCGCCGAGTTGGCGCCGGTCGCCGAGGAGGTCGGCGTCGATCTGGCGATCGAGCCGATGCACCCGGCCTGCGCCAAGGAATTCACGTTTCTCACCCGAATCGACGACGTGATCGAGATGATCCAGGCGGTCGGAAGTCATGCAGTCAAAATTCTTTACGACACGTACCACCTGGGCCAGGAGGAGGGCTGCGTGGAGCGGATTCCCGAAATCGCCCACCAGGTGGCGCTCGTCCAACTCGGCGATGCGCGGCATCCGCCCACCTCGGAACAGGCACGCTGCCGTCTCGGAGATGGGATGGTGCCCCTGGCCGAGATTGTCCACGCGTTTCGCAACGCGGGCTACTCCGGCGATCTCGACGTCGAACTGATTGGCGAAGAGCTGGAGTCGATCGACTACCACCAGCTCATCGAACATGTCCAGCGGGCGTTTGAGCGGCTTGTCGCCCCACCCTAGGTCCGGTCTCCCAACCCCTCGCCCCATGCTAGTCATCAATCAACGCATCCAGATTCCCCTCCGAGAGTTCCGGTTCACCTTCTCCCGAAGTCCCGGGCCGGGCGGCCAGAACGTTAACAAGGTCAGCTCAAAAGCGACGCTCCATTGGGCGGTGAGCGCCACCACCAGTCTGCCCGAGCCGGTTCGCCAGCGGTTTATCCTGATGTTCGCCCCGCGGATCAACCAGCGAGGGGACCTGTTCCTGGCGAGTTCCCGCTTCCGTGACGCGGGACGCAACGTGGCCGATTGCCTGGAAAAACTCCGCGCCATGATCGCGGCAGCGGCCGCGACTCGACGCCCACGGCGCCAAACGAAGCCCACGGCCGCCTCGAACCGGCGCCGCCTTCAAGGGAAACGCCTCCGAAGCGAAAAAAAGCGGAGCCGCCGCGCGATCGGCGACGAGTAAACCAGGCGCTCTGCCTTGCCACCGGGGCGATTCTTCCCCGCCAACGGCCCTTCGCGCCGCAAACGACCGAGCACGGCGGTCCATGAAGAATCTGCAAACGGATTGTAATCTTGTAAATCCGTACAGTAGCCCGCGGTCTTCTTTCCGTTTTTCTCTCTGTGACGCATGTCGTTGACAGACAAGCGCTTACGGCTCGTTCTCCGCGATACGCAAACCTCTTTGGCACGCGAAGTGCATCTCTCGATTGTCACCAAGAGCGAAACGTGCCTGCTGGGCGACGGCTCTCATCCGACGGATTTCTATCAGAAAGGATTTTGCCATGTTGGTGCTTTCGCGGAAGAAGAACGAGCAGATCATCATCGGCGACGGCGTGACGATTACCGTCCTGCGAATCCAGGGGAAGACCGTTAAACTGGGAATTCGAGCCGGTGACGATGTCAAGATCGTTCGCGGCGAACTCATCCAGCCGCACGTCGACGCCGGCGGCGTGGCCCTATCGGAATGCGATCAGATGATCGCCGATCCCACGGCGGGAATTGCCGCCGGCGAGGTCACCGTGGGAGCCGCCTTTCACCCGGCCGGCGCGGAACACCAGGGGAACGCTCGTCACGACTGCCGGCCCGCATGGCTGACGATCTGCTGCTGTTCATGACCCCGGGGGAGTGCCGGCGTGGCGAGAACGCCGTCGCGCGGAACGCGGAGCGAAGGAGGGGAAACGGCAACCGGCGCCTGTTTCCCCACGCTCAATTGGCGGAAGGCTCGGGCAGCGTGGCGGCCATGCCCGCCGGCATGGCCGGCCACGGCCATGCTTCCGGCGGATTGGGCGACCCGCGTTGCCATCGCTCACCGGCGTCGATGGCCGCCGTGCGGACCGGGTGGAGACCCCCGCTGGCATAGACTTCATGAAGGTGTTCGAGCAGAATCCGCTTGACTTCGAGGATCGCGCGGGGATGGCCGTGGAGCTCGGCGTGTTGGGCTGGCACCTCGATCTGGCTGACAACGTCGTCCATTTTGGCGCTGGCCAGTTCGACGACCCCGTCGCCGCCATGGGATAGGTAACCGGCCCAGTCCTCCTCCGGCAGGGCGCCGACCACGTTGTGGTAGCGGACCCAAGGGGCGCGATGGCATGCCAGCATCACCGGGAAAAAGGGGGAGTCGGGGGCCAGCGAGGCAACGCTCGTCTTGATCTGGAGCAGCCGATCGTCGCGAATCACGTCCTTGTTCCTTCGCAGCAGGCTGCTCTTGGTGAGCGAGAGCATCTCCGGCAGTCGGATCAGCTTGTACGACAGCCACTGGGTCAAGTCGTTCGACATCCGGCTGCCGCGGTGCGGTGTGCCGATGGTGACGACGCGGCGAATCGACGGATTGGGCTGGAAAAACAGGCTCTTTTCGAGTTTGGCGAGCGTCTCCGGATCGGCTTCGAGCCGAGAGAATGGCTGATCGCTCACGATCCGCCAGAAATCATCGCGGCTGTCGATTGTCTGCAATCGGGAGACGAGGCCGCCCATGCTGTGGCCAATCAGCACCATCTGGTCGAGCGCCGGTTCCTGCCGCATCGGATCGACGTGGTCTCGAATCCTCGCCAGGTCCTCGCGCAACTGCCCCGCGCTGATCCAGAAAGGCTGGGCCGTGGGGTAGAGGTAGAACCAGAACTGGTAGTTCTCCCGAATCACCGCCGAGCTGCGCAGGTCGTTGTACATCTCCACCCAGGTCATCGGGCTCGACCAGAGGCCGTGCACCATCAGGACGGGTATCTTGCCCGGCTCGTAAGGCTGGAACATGTACAATCCCATGATCCGCTGCTCGCCGGTGGGGCGAAGATCGAGGAGCTTCTCGGGATGGAGCAGCCCGACCGTCGCCAGCCGGTTCAGTTGGGGATTGTTCAGGAAGTAGGCCATCGGGGTGGTCAAGTCCGACTCCAGGGGCACCTTGAGGTCCGCCACGCCAATATCGCTGACCGCCAAGGGGTCATGCAGCTCCAGCACGGCGGCGTGCTGGGCCGAGGCATCGCAGCGGTCCGCGTTGCCGATCGGCAATGGCCGCAGGAAGGCGGTGACCGGAAAGCTCAGCTCTTCGGGATAATACGCGGCCGCGGCGGGTTCCCCCTTGTAGCGGTGGCGCACGGCAATCAGCGGCACGCCCAGCCCGTAGGTCTGGTAGTGGTTCTTCAGCCCCTTGAGCTCATAGTCGGAGACGAATTCAAAGCGTTCAAAGTCGTTCGCCGTCCATTGGCTGTGGCGGACCGAGCATTGAATGTGCCAGACGCCGCTGGCCGTCTCGATCCTGTAGGTTTCACCCGGCTTGAGCCCCAGGTCCTTGCAGATCAGGCGAAGGCCGCCCTCGAGCGCCCCGTTGTAAAGATCGCACGCGCCGCGAAACTGGGGGTCGTAGGGATTGCGGGCGCTCCGAAACCGGTCGTCGAACAGGTACTGGTAGGCGTGCAGCGCCGACGCTCCATACAGATTCAAAGCCAGTTCGCGGTCGGTGTGCTTGGCTTTTTCGGCCTCGATGTAGGCCAGTTCGGCGAAGGCATAGATATGCCCCTCGGAAGGGTTGTCTTCAATCACCTGCTGGATCTTGGCAAGCAGGGACGTCGGGTCGTGGCGGTAGTCGTCGAAGTCGTTAACGCGCAGAAACTGCCGCGTTCGCGGGCTGGCCTGCGGCCCCTTGCGCGAGGTCAATTGAAACCGCTCCACCAAGGGGCTCCGCGGGATCGACCGCAATTCCGTCATTTTGGAGGTGGCGCAGCCTGAAAGCGGCAGCGCGAGCGCCAGCGCCGCCAAGAAAATGGCGAGCCGTCTTGCCCCCCCCTGGGCGATCCGAAGGCGAAACGGAGGCATGGAAGTCTGCCGCGCAGGTTGTATGGGTTGCCGAGATGGCCAATCGCGCCTTGCCGTCAACGCGCGCAGGGTGCTGGCCGGAAAACCCGCGGCGGAACGATAGGAAAATCAGGCGACCCGTGTCAATGGCGGTTTCAGAACAGTCGCGTTTTTTGGGTGCACGCCCGCTTTTGCGCGCGTTGGTTGGGTCTGAAAAAGGTCAATAGGAGAATCTGCGAACCTTCCTGCCGCCAACCTTCCGCGCCATCCGGCCAACACGTTTTTTTGGTCAGGCGGCACCGCCCTCCGGCTTGGGAACCTCCGCTCCACCACACCCGCCCGCGCGTTTCCCGCACGCCTTGCTCTTTAGGCCCCGAAGGGCCGCGGCAAACCGGCCTATGCGCAACGCCCTGGGCACGGTATCCGGCCCGTTCTCCCCACCAGGTTGACAACAACTACTAAAAACCAATAATAACGGCTACCTTTCCCCGGAAGTGGGGCAGTTCGTCCGAGGAGCATCCCATGCCAGCCAACCCCGCCACAAGTGTGCTCACCATCGATGAGTTGGCTGAGTACCTCAAAATCTCGAAATCCACGCTCTACAAACTCGCCCAGCAAGGCGGTATTCCCAGCCAGAAAGTCGGCAAGCACTGGCGTTTCCACAAGGACGCCGTCGACCAGTGGCTCCGCCAAAGGGGTCCAAACGCTCCGCCGTCCACCCGCTCCCAAGCACGCGCGTAACCGTCATGCTAACCCGACTCAGGATTCGTAATTTCAAGCTCTTCGACGACGTCGATATCGAGCTTGCCAAGGCCGTTGTCCTCATCGGCCCCAACAACTCCGGCAAGACGACCGCCCTCCAAGCCCTTGCCCTCTGGGAAATCGGCGTCCGGCGCTGGAACGAAAAACGCGCCGGCAAGTCGTCCCCGGAGAAACGCCCCGGCGTCACCGTCAACCGGCGCGACCTCGTTTCTATTCCCGTCCCCGACGCAAACCTGCTCTGGCGCGATCTGCACGTCCGCAATGTGCAAAGGGTCGAAAACCAAGGCCAGGCGTCCTCCAAGACCAACAATATCCGAGTCGACATCATTGTCGATGGCGTCACCCGCGACAAAGCCTGGTCGTGCGGGCTCGAATTCGACTACGCCAACGAAGAGTCATTCTATTGCCGGCCGTTGCGAACCAGTGCCGACGGAACCACGCGCATGCCCGTCCCCGAGGAAGCCGGCCAGGTCCAGGTCGCGTTCCTCCCCCCCATGTCCGGCCTGGCCGACCGCGAGTACCTCAAACAGCCGGGCGAAATCGGCGTCCTCATCGGCCAGGGCCAAACCGCCCAGGTCCTGCGAAACCTCTGTTTTCAAATCCATCAGCAAGAGGAACACCCGGAGAAATGGCAAGAACTCGTCCGCCACATCCGCGCCCTCTTCGGCGTCGACCTCCTCCCGCCCGAATACGTCGCCGAACGTAGCGAAATCTCCATGTCCTACGTCGACCAGCGCAAGAACCGGCTCGGACTCGCCTCCTCCGGACGCGGCCTCCAGCAGACCTTGTTGCTCCTTGCACACCTCTATGCCAACCCCGGCGCGGTACTCCTTCTCGACGAGCCCGACGCACACCTGGAAATCCTCCGGCAGCGGCAGACCTACAACCTCCTGATTCAAGTCGCCCAGGAAAACGGCTCCCAGATCATCGCTGCGAGCCATTCCGAAGTCGTTCTCAACGAAGCCGCCGGACGCGACGCCGTCATCGCCTTCGTCGGCAAACCCCACCGCATCGACGACGCCGGCTCCCAGGTCCTCAAGTCGCTTCGCGATATCGGCTTCGACCAGTACTACCAGGCTCAAGAGACCGGCTGGGTCCTCTACCTCGAAAACTCCACCGACCTGGCCATCCTCCAGGCCTTCGCCAGACTCCTCGGCCATCAGGCGCAAACCTGCCTCGAAAGGCCGTTCGTCAAGTATGTCGAAACCAATCTGCCCCAGAAAGCCCGCGATCACTTCTTCGGCCTCCAGGAAGCCAAGCCCGACCTGGTCGGAATCGCCATCTTCGACCGCCTCGATCGCGACCTCCAGTCCCATCCCGACCTGCAAGAGATGATGTGGCGCCGCCGCGAGATCGAGAACTACTTCTGCACCGAACAGGTCCTCATCGCCTACGCCGCGCACGACCTGCCCGAGGATCTCTTCGGGCTTGCCGAGCGAGATCAGCGCAAACGCGCCATGCGCGAGGCAATCGACGAGGTTGCCGGCGCGCTCAAGACCTTCGATAAGCCCGATCCCTGGTCCGCTGATATCAAGGCCACCGACGACTTCCTCGATCCACTCTTCCGCGCGTTTTTCAAGAGATGCGGCTTGCCGCTGCAATTGAAAAAGTCCGACTACTCCATCCTCGCCGGCCTGGTGCCCCGGGCCAGCCTGGATCCTGAGGTTGCCGAAAAGCTCGACGCGATCGTCGCCGTAGCCGCCAGGGCACGGCCCCGCACTTGAAACGAGTATCTTCATGTCCGCAGTCACTTTCAACACGGCGAACCAGACGTACCGCCAACTCATGGGCAACGGACTCGCCTACCGCGTCCCCCGCTTCCAGCGCGATTATAGCTGGACGCAGGACGAATGGGACGACCTCTGGCAGGACATCCAAGGCACCTTGGCGGGCGGCGAGCCGGCCCACTACATGGGCTACCTCGTTCTGCAAACCCAGGACAACAAGGCTTTCCACGTGATCGACGGTCAGCAACGCATGACAACCCTCAGCCTGATGGTTCTTGCCGTCTTGCGGGCCCTTCAAGATCTCGTCGAATCCGGTGTGGAGGCCGAGAATAATCAGCGGCGGATCGACCAGTTGCGGAACACGTATATCGGCTTTCTCGATCCCGTGACCCTGGTTGCCCAAAACAAACTGACTCTCAACCGCAACAACGACGGCTACTACAAGGACTATCTCG
>JAMOAF010000846.1 GCA_023621895.1 Planctomycetota bacterium | reverse complement strand
CCTCGAGAAGGTCATGGTGCGGATCACCTACGTCGGGGCGGGCTTCCTGGCGGTCGTCGCCGTGATCCCCACGCTGATCGCCAATTGGATGAAAATCGATTACTCGGTCGCCAGTTTCTACGGCGGAACGGGCCTGCTGATCGCCGTCAGCGTGGCCTTCGACCTGGTCCAGAAGATCGACAGCCACCTGGTGATGCGAAACTACAAGGGCCTGCTGGAATAGGCGGGCCTGGCACGGCGCGAACGGGCCGTCGCCCATCGGCCGCTTGAGTGGAGTGAAAATATGAGAAAAAATATGAGAATTGTCTTCATCGGCCCCCCCGGCGCCGGCAAGGGCACCCAGGCGGAGCGGATGATCGGAAAATACCGCCTGGCCCACCTTTCGACCGGCGACATGCTCCGCGCTGCCCGCGATGCGCAAACCGAAGTCGGAAAAAAGGCGGAATCGTTCATGGCCAGCGGGCAGCTCGTCCCCGACGAGATCATCATCGAGATCATCCGGGAGCGATTGGCGGAGCCCGACTGCCAAGGCGGTTATCTGCTCGACGGATTTCCGCGGACGATCGCCCAGGCCGAAGCGCTCGACAAGATGCTGGCGGACAAGGGCACGCCGCTCAGCGCCGTCCTCGAGCTGAACGTTCCTGAAGAGGAGTTGTTCCGGCGGTTGGCCGGGCGCGGCCGGGCCGACGACGAGCCCGAGGTCATCAGGCAGCGGCTCGTGGCCTACCGGGAGCAAACGTCGCCCCTGTTGGATTACTACCGCAAGTCCGGACTGCTCGAAACGATCGACGGGCTGGGTACGGTGGAGGATATCTTCCGGCGAATCGAAGGCGTACTGGACCCGTTGGCGGGCTGAACGGCTCGCGCCGCGGAGCGCGATGCGCTCCGCTGAACCGCAACGGAACGAGGTCCGAAAGGAGTTGTTGAGGCGTGCAGATCCTGCGTTCAAAGCGCGAGATCGAAATGATGCGGAAGGCCGGCTTGGTGGTCTGGCACGCGCTTGAGGTGGCCAAGTCGAGATTACGAGTTGGAGTCACGACCGCCGAGATCGACGCGGCGGTTGAAGATTTTTTCGCCAGCCAGGGGGCGGAGCCCTTGTTCAAGGGAGTCCCCGGCCGGGTGCCTTTTCCGGCGGTCACGTGCATCTCGGTCAACGAGGAGGTGGTCCACGGAATCCCCGGGCCGCGCAAGCTGGTCGAAGGCGATATCGTGAGCATCGACACCGGCTGCAAAGTGGCCGGGTGGTGCGGCGATTCGGCCGCGACCTACGTGATCGGCAAGGCAGATCCGGAGGTGCAGCGACTGGTCGACGTGACCGAGCAAGTGCTCAACCTGGCCATGGAACTGATGGGCAAGCGGACGTTTTGGAGCGAGGTGGCGGCCGAAATGGAACGGCGGGTCAAGGGAGCGGGTTTCTCGGTCGTTGAGGCCTTCGTCGGCCACGGGATCGGCCGGGAGATGCACGAGGATCCCCAGGTGCCCAATTTTGTCAGCGACCAACTGCGCAGAAACGGCGATTTCCGGCTCGTGCCCGGACTGGTGATCGCGGTTGAGCCGATGGTCAACATGGGAACCAAACGGGTCCGGACAATGCCGGACCACTGGACGCAAATTACCGCGGATAAGAAACCGAGTGCCCACTTTGAACACACGATAGCGATCACCGAATCCGGGCCGGTGGCCCTCACGGCCGGTCCCACGTCGGAGGCAGAGAGGCTGTTCTGACCGCTGGACGGGTAGGCGGCAGGAAACCCCCTGAACGGGGGTGTTTTGAAACTATTGCGATTTGTAAATCTGGGGAGCTTGGCTTGCTTGCCCGGATCGGGTGGTATTTTCGGCTGTTTTTGCGAGAACGGCCGTGTTGGCGGCAACCGGGGCCCTTGGCAGTCCTGCGTGGCACCGCTTATACTGAGGTGCTTTGCCCTGCGTTTTGTGATAGCAAGGTAGGTCGTGATGAAAGTCCGAGCGAGCGTGAAGCGGATTTGCGAGAACTGTAAGGTGGTGCGCCGCAAGGGCACGGTTTACGTGGTCTGTAGCAATCCCCGTCACAAGCAGCGTCAAGGTTA
>JAMOAF010001113.1 GCA_023621895.1 Planctomycetota bacterium | reverse complement strand
TAGCGGCTTTGCAGTTGGTCGAGGGGGATCAGCTCGTTGACGATCAAGTTGGCCTCTTCGCTGCCCGGCCGCTTGTCGATCGAGCCGAGGACGACGAGGATTGCGTCGGGCTGGACGAGGTCGCCGTACTGGGCGAACTGCTCGGGCCACATGATGCAGCGCATGATGCCGGCCTTGTCTTCGAGGTCCCACATGGCGTAGCGGCTGGGTTTGCCCGGCTTGGGGTTCTTGGTGTGCGAGTGCTTGATGGCTGCGATCATGCCGCCGAGCATGACCTCGGTGCGGTGGCTGAGTTGGGCGGCTTCGACCGAGGTGTGGGAGCAATAGGTCGAAAGCATCGCCTCGTGCTCGGCGAGCGGGTGGCTGGAGAGGTAGAAGCCGAGAACCTCTTTTTCCTTGGCCAGCTTGTCGCGATCCTCCCATTCGGGGATGTCCGGCAAGGCGGCCGTGGCAACGTCCTTCTCGTCCTCCGGTTCGGCCGTGTCGAACAGGCCGAGCTGCCCGTGCCGCCGATCGGAGGCCGCCGCCGCGCCGGACTGCACCGCCCGATCGACGATCGCCATCAGTTGCGAGCGGCGGGCGCCGAGCGAGTCGAACGCGCCGGCCTTGATCAGCGTCTCGATCGCCGCCCGGTTGACCAACTGGGGGTCCACTCGCCGGCAAAAATCGAACAGGCTTCCATAAGGCCCAGATTTTCTTTCCCGGGCGATTGCCTCGGCCGCCGGCCCGCCGCAGCCCTTGATCGCGGCCAGGCCGAAGTGGATTTTGCCGTCCTTGACCGAGAAGTCGCGCTCGGAGGCGTTCACATCCGGAGGGACGACCACGACCCCCATCCGCTCGCAATCCTCGATGTGCTCGACGGTCGAGTCCTTCCTGGTGAAGTTGCGGTTGGGCATGTCGCCCGAAAGCAGGGCCGCCATGAACTCGACCGGGTAATGGGTCTTCAGATACGCGGTCATGTAGGCGATCAGCGCGTAGGCCGTCGAGTGGCTCTTGTTGAAGCCGTAGCCGGCGAACTTCTCGATCATGCCCCAGAGCTCATCGGTCTCCTTGGCTGACACCCCCTTGTCCCTGGCGCCCTGGACGAATGCCTCGCGGTTCTTGGCGATGATCGGCAGCTTCTTCTTGCTGATCGCCTTGATGCACTTGTAGGCGTCGGCCAGCTCGATGCCGCCAAGGCGGTTGAGAATCCGCATCACCTGCTCCTGGTAGACCATCACGCCGTTGGTCTCTTCCAGGATTTCTTTCATCACCGGGTGGAGGTACTCGGCCGCCTTGCGGCCGTGCTTCACCTGGATGTAGTCGTCGACCATGCCGCCTTCGAGCGGGCCGGGCCGGTAGAGCGCGTTGGTGGCGATGATGTCGCGGAAGCTGTCGGGCTTCATCCGCTGCAAGAGGTCGCGAATCCCGCCGCTCTCCAACTGGAAGATGCCCTTGGTCTCTCCGCGGCAGAGCAGCGCGTAAGTGTCCTTATCATCGAGCGGGAACTTGTAGGGGTCGATCCGCTTGCCGGTCGTCTGCTCGATCAGGTCGACGACCGTGCTCAGGATCGTCAGGTTGCGGAGGCCGAGAAAGTCCATTTTCAGCAGCCCCGCGCTCTCGACGTCGCCCATCGACCATTGCGTGATGATCTCTTCCTTCCCCTGGACCCGCCCGAGCGGCACGTACTCGGTCAGCGGCCGGTCGGCAATCACCACGGCGGCCGCATGGGTGCCGACGTTGCGCGCCAGCCCCTCGATCTGCTGCGCCAGGTTGAGCAGCTCGCGGACTTCCGGGTCCGTTTCGTACGCCTGCCGCAACTCGTCGCTCTCCTCGAGGGCCCGCTTGAGCGTGATGCCCAATTGATCGGGAACCTTGGCGACGATCTCGTTGACCCGTGGAATCGCCAGCCCGAGCACCCGGCCGACGTCGCGGATCGCAGCCCGAGCCGCCATCGTGCCGAACGTGCCGATCTGGGCGACGTTCTCCAGTCCATACTTGTCCTTGACGTACTGGATGATCTCGCCGCGGCGCTGCTGGCAGAAATCGATGTCGATGTCGGGCGCTTCCTGGCGGTGTTCGTCGAGGAACCGCTCAAAGAGCAAGTCGAATTCGAGCGGGCAAACGTGGCTCAGCTTGAGCGCGTAGCAGACCAGCGCGCCGACGCCCGAGCCGCGGGCCGTCGCCTCGATGCCGCGCTCGCGAGCAACGCGGACGAAGTCCCAGACGATCAAGAAATAGTTGGGAAAGCCGAGCTTGCTGATCACTTTCAATTCGCGCTCGAGCCGCTCGATGACTTCCGGGCTGAGCTGGCCGTCGACCAATCGCTTGGGATTGCCGGCGTAGCGCTCCTTCAGCCCTTCGATGCACAAGTCGCGGAGATAGTCTTCCGACGACTGCCCGCCGGGCGGCGTGAAAACGGGGAAGTGACGGCGGCCGAGCTCCAACTGGATGTCGACCGAATCGGCGATCTCCTGCGATCTCTTGACCGCGTGCTCCAGCCCGGGCATGGTTGCGTACATTTCTTCCGGGCTGCGGAGATAGAACTGGTCGGTGTCCATCCGCATGCGGTTCTGGTCGGTACGGAACTTGCCCGTGTTGACGCAGATCAGCACGTCCTGGGCCTCGGAATCCTCGCGGCTGACATAGTGCACGTCGCTGGTGGCCACCACCGGGATGCCCATCCGGCCGGCCAACTCCACGGCGGGCACGAGCGCCTGCCGCTGGATCGGAAGGCCGTTGTCCTGGATTTCGATGAAATACCGGTCTCCGAATACGCCGCGATACCAGGCGGCCACCTCGGCGGCCTTTTCCATGTCCGGCTCGTTGCCGCTTGTCAACGCGCGGCATAGCTCGCCCGATGCGCAGCCACTCAAACAGATCAGCCCTTCGCTGCACTCGGCAAGAATCTGCTTGTCGATCCTCGGGCGGAAGTAGAACCCCTCCAAGTAGGCGGACGAAGCGAGCCTGAGCAGATTCTGAAAACCGGTGCGGTTCTGGGCCAGGAGCGTGAGGTGGAAGCTGGCGGCCTTCATGCTGCCGGCGTCCTTCTCGAACCGGCTGCCGGGGGCGATGTAAGCCTCGTAGCCGATGATCGGCTTGATGCCGGCCTCTTTGGCCCTCCGGTAAAACTCCAAGGCGCCGTGGAGGTTGCCGTGATCGGTCAGGGCCAGCGCGTTCATCCGCAGGTCCTTCGCACGGGTGACCAAGGCCCCGACCTTGCTGGCTCCATCAAGTAGGCTGTAGTGGCTGTGGCAGTGAAGATGGACAAACGGAGGTGCGGTCATCCTGATCCCCCTGGAAGAGTATGCGCGATGGCGCGTCGTGCGCTCCGAAAGGATATCCGCGCGATTCTAACAATCCGGCGCAAGAATCCTAGGGTGCCCGATCGGGGGAGGAGCAGGCCGCTTTCATTTCCTCCAGCAGCTTCCAGCAGACAAGCTGCATCCGCGGCAGGTGGAACGCGCCTTTCCAGAGGTTGCCCTTCAGACGCACGCTGAGCCGGCCGTCGCGGTGCAGGTAGCCGTACCATTCCCCGTACTGCGGGTCGGGAAAGTGGGCGTAGGCCCAGTCGTGGATCGCCTGGTGCCGGCGGGCGTATTTCTCCTCGCCGGTCAACTGGTAGGCAAGCAGCGTGGCGATGATCGTCTCGTTCTGGGGCCACCAAAACTTCATGTCGTGCCAGTATTCCTGGACCGGCAGACCCCGAAGATCGACGAAATAGAGAACCCCGCCGTAGTCCGGGTCCCACCCCCGCTCCCACATCCAATCGAGCATCCGGCAGCCCAAAGCCACCAGCTCGCGATCGCCGCGCAGCTTGCCCTCGCGCATTACGAACCACGCCGCCTCGATGGCGTGGCCCGGATTGAGCGTGCGGCCGTCGAAGTGGTCGATGACCGACCCGTCCGGCGCGACCGTCTCCATCACGCAACGGAGATCCTCCTTGACGTGGTCGCGGCGGATCATCTCGATGCCGCGGTCGATCCACGCGTCGGCGCCGGCCAGCCCGATTGAATCCCGCAGTTCCTGGGCGGTGGCGATGGTAATCATCGGGAACGCGATGCTCTTGGTTGGCCGCGTGCCCGTGAATTTTGGCTCGACTCCCACCGGTTTGAGATTGTGGTCGACAAACCGCTGGAATGCCTCGCGCGCCTGCTCGGCAAAACGCCCGTCGCCAGTCGCCTTGGCAAGCTCGCCATAAGCGATCGCCGCGAAGCTCTCGGAAAAGGCATAGCGGCGTTTGCGGATTGGGCGGCCGTCGCGGGTCACGTGAAACCACATCCGCCCGTCGGAGGGGTCATAACAATGCTCCTCGATGAACCGGATGCCGCCGAGCGCCAGCTCAAGCCACTGCTCTCGCGGTTCGACGCGGTTGTACAGTTCCCCCATCAACCAGGCAAACCGGCCCTGTTGCCAGACGCCCTTGTCGGTGTCGATCACCGTGCCGTCGCGATCGAGCGACGTCATGATGCCCCCGTGCAAGCGGTCTACGCCATGGTTGATCCAGAAGGGGAGCGTGTCCTCCAACAATCCGTCGCGGTAGATGCGTAGCAGGCGGTCGACGTTCTGGGGGTTCATAACGGCCCAAGAGAGGATCGTTCATGCGCCGGGGCGAGCAGAAAGTCACAGCAGCCGAGTCTTGCCTCGCTCGCCGGCGCTAAGTTGGCAATGCAAGGCAGCCGCCAGGATAGCGGAAATCGAACGCAAACGGCAGGGGGCGGGCGGCGGCTGACCGGCGGCTATCCCAGTTTCAGCGACGAAACGCTGTGTTGGACACCATCAGGCCGGCTCGCCGCGAAAAAAACGCGGCGGTCCCACCTGGACTCGCCCTCGCGTGTAAACGGTTGCAGTCGCAAGGGGGGAACCGCGGATTCAACGACCAGCCGGCGTAAATCGACGCCTGTCCCGCTCAAACGGTGGGTGTCCGGCACCTTGGGGGATCATAGAATTGCGCACGGGCCAGGCCGGGCACATTCGCTGCGAGGAGGAAAGGGGGCGATGGGATTCTCCTCGGAAATCGCGCAGGGGTGATTTCGACGAGCGAAATGAGCCGGTGATCGTACCCGAACGGGCTTTCCAGCAGAGGTGACAGTGATGGAACGGGGAGCAGTGTCTTTGCGCGCAAGAGAAGCGGTTCTTCGCCAGCGGGTCGAAACCGCGGCGAAAAAGCGGCTGGCCGAGGAGCATCCCCACGGCTTCTATTTCGGCCAGGTCGAGTGTGTCTTCGAGGATGGGGTGCTTCGGCTCCGGGGGCGGGTGCCGACGTACTACATGAAGCAACTTCTCCAAAACCGGCTGGCGGACATCGACGGCGTTGACTGGATCGATAACGAAGTCGATGTCGTCAGCAGCGTGGGGCTCAGCAGCGCCCGGCCAAGATAGGGCGCCTTTTCAGCAAGATCCTGTAAAACTCGGATAACGCCAGAATTGCCGATCCTGAGGCTGCGCGCCCTAGGTGTGTTGCACGGCATGTGAATTGAGGTTAAGATCGGCTGCGCCGTTGTTTACCCTCACTCTTTTCTACACTGGCGAGGTAACATTGCCATGAAGGGTTCTGGCGTCGTCTGGTCGGCTTTTCTGGTTCCGATCCTCTTGCTGAACACCGGTTGCGGCGATCCCGCTGCGCCGGTCGCCGAGTCGCCTGCTGAACAGTCCGGCAAGACTCCCCCGCAGCCGCCCGCTGCACCGAAGCCGCTCGATCTGGCCGAGATCAAGCCGATCACGCTTCACCCCGCCGAGCAGGCCTCCGTTGGACTGAAACTGGCGCGAAACGGGAACGAGGGAGTCATCGAGGTGAGCGTGGAGGGCGCGCCGGAGGGAATCACCGCGGCGGCGGCCAAGATTCCCGAGGACAAGAGCGAGGGGCAATTGCAGTTGACTGCCGCCGCGACCCTGGGCGAGGAGGCGCTGGAGGCCCCGCTCCAGGTGATCGCGAAGATCGGCGATCTCAAGGCGGAACGCATCCTGCGAGTCTCCGTGCCGAAGGTCAACCTCCCCAGCTTTCAGCCGGTCGCGGAGGTCGTGCTTCAGCCGGGCACGAGCACGCGGGTTCGCTTGACGATGGATCGCAAAGGTTTCACCGGGCCTTTGAACCTGGCGCCGGAAGGCGTGCCGGCGAAGGTCACCTGCAAGGTCGCGCCGGTGGCCGACAACGCCGACGGTACCGACCTGGAGATCGCCGTTGCCGCCGGAGCGCCGGACGGAGACCACAAGATTCTCGCCGCCGCGACCCTGTTCGGGCGGCAAGTGGCGGCCGAGGTTCCGCTGAAGATCGAAAGCCGACCCTATCGCGTCGAATCGTTCCGCGTGATCACGATCGCGCCGGGAGAGAGCCAGCGGGTGGAGATTCCGATCGAGCGCCGCAGCTACAAGGGAGCGATCGACCTGGCTGCGGCGGGTTTGCCGGCCGGCGTTCACATCAAGAGTGCACGCATCGCGGACGATCAGGCCACGGCCATCCTGGAGATTGCGGCGGACGCCGGCGCGGCGCAGCGCGTCGCCTCTTCACAAGTCGTCTCGAAGGCGGGCAGCCTCAGCGGCGCCGATCCAATCGTGATCCGCATCTCGGAGGGCGATGACATGTACCTTCCGCCCGGCGTGACCGGCAATCCGGAAATCGCCCCATTGCTGCGGCGGGGTTCGATCGGCGGACGGCTGACGGCCGAAAGCAAGCAGGCCCTGCTGGACTTCTACGGCGGCACGCCGGAATCGGAAGCGGCGGTGATGCGAGGTCTGAAATGGCTGGCCGCCCATCAGCAGCCCGACGGAAGCTGGTCGCTGAAAGACTACCCGCGAGACATCCAGGGCTGCGACTGCAAGATCCCGTTCGAGGAAAACCTGGACGACAACGATCCGGCCGGGACCGCTTTCGGCGTATTGCCTTTTCTCGGGGCCGGCGTCACGCACAATCGGTCGCCCGCCAGCCCGCCGGAGTTGGCCACCTACAAGGGGGTAGTGGAGAAGGCTTTGATCTTCCTGGCCAAGAACCAGACGCGAAGCAAGGACAAGAAAGACGGCCGGTTTCACGACAACATGTACGCGCATGCGCTCGGCACGATCGCCTTCTGTGAAGCCTTTGGCCTGTCGGGCGACAAGCGGCTCCAAATCAACGCGCAACTGGCGATCAAGTACCTGCTGGCCGCGCAGCACGACCAGGGCGGCGGATGGCGGTACCGCTCGGGGCAGGAGGGCGACATGTCGGTTACCGGCTGGGTGTTCCTGGCGATCCGCAGCGCCCAACTTGCAGGTCTCATGGTCGACCGGCCGCCGCTGGTCCGCGCCGAGCGTTTTGTCAATTCCTGCGGCGTCGGACCGGAAGGGGCGAAAATGTCGCGATATGCCTATCTGCCCGGCCAGGAGCCGAAACTCTCGCTTTCCGCGGCCGGGCTTCTGACCCGCGAGTATCTCGGATGGCGCGAGGATGAGCCCGACCTGGTCGCCGGAGCCAGCTACCTGATGGAGAACATGCCTCCGGAAAAAGGCGGCAGCCTCGGGGCGATCTACTATTACTACTACGCCACGCAGGTGCTGCACCATATGGAAGGGCCGAACTTCGATCTCTGGAATCACCGCATGCGCGAACACCTGATCCGCACCCAGGAAAAATCAGGCCACAAGACAGGAAGCTGGAGCCCCCAGGGCACCGACCAGGGGCACCGCGGCGGGCGCCTCTATTCCACCTCGATGGCCTTGATGACCCTGCAAGTCTACTATCGGCATCTGCCGATGTATCGACCCGTCAGGCGGACGAGCGACTGATCGAGGGGGCGAGGTACAGCAAGAACCTCCTTGCGGCTCTTGATTGGCCAGCGCCGCAGTGGTGGAATAGTGGACGCGACGGTGTGCCCCTTCGCCACCGAGACACTCCAGCCTCATGCCGAACAGCCAACAAGACGCCGAAGGCCGGAGGCCGGCTCTCGGATGAGAATGCGGCCCACTGGCGGAAAGAGCCAGCCACCGTCAGCCGGAATACTCCGGCTGACGGCGGCAGTTTCTTGCCGGCAGCCGTGACCTCCAACCCGTGACCTCTTGAGCTACCCATGACATCCAACAAACCGCCGTATGCAAGTGCCTCGGTCCGTGATCACGTGCTTGTAATCAAAATCCTGTTGAAGGAGATCCGAGATCCAAAGGTGTCGTACGGGCTGCGCGATGAGATTTCGTCGCTCTTCAACTCCGCCGAGGTTCGCCACGTGGTGGTCGACCTGGGGC
Source organism: Planctomycetota bacterium (assembly GCA_023621895.1). GTDB lineage: Bacteria > Planctomycetota > Planctomycetia > Pirellulales > Thermoguttaceae > JAAYCB01. Next base: position 450 of record JAMOAF010001113.1, on the reverse strand, counting down.
AAGTCACGTTTATGGGGAGCATCGGGCTGCTGGCTCTCCTGGCCGTTCGGCGGAGCGTGGCGCCGGGGCGGATGGTGATCTGCAATCTCTCCAAAGCGATTCGCGAAATGCTGGAACTCTGCCTGCTAGTCTCCAACGACCCAGCGAAGACGGCCCCCTTCGAGGCTGTGCCGACGTTGGACGAAGCGCTGGCCCGGCTGACGGAGTGAGAAGTCCTCCGATTGGGCGCGCAGTGGCATGGTGAAAGGTCCACGCTTTGTCTTGCGAAACTATTCCCGGCGGTCGTTGAAATCCGCCGCTGGTGTTCCCTTAACTTGAACATCGCGGGATGCTCTCGGAAAGAGGATCGCGAAAACGCGAAAGAAAGGAGAGCGACGGTTGGCAGGCTGCAAACGTGTCGCGTGCGGCCACGCGGAGCCTGATACTCTTCGCCGTCTGTTTCGCGCTTTC
>JAMOAF010000007.1 GCA_023621895.1 Planctomycetota bacterium | reverse complement strand
ATTGGTACTCGGAAATCGACGGCAAGCGCAAGCATGAACACGCCCAGCTCTGCCTGACCAACGAGGAGATGACCCGGGAGCTGATCAAGAACGTCCTGGAAACGTTGCGAAACAGTCCCGGGGCGAAGATCATCGACGTTTCCCAGAACGACTGGTACGGGTTCTGCACCTGCGAAAAGTGCAAGGCGATCGACGAGGCGGAGGAGAGCCACGCGGGAACGCTTGTGTTGATGCTCAACAAGGTCGCCGAGGCGGTGGAGAAAGAGTTTCCGGACGTCCTGGTCGAATCGCTGGCGTACCAGTACACCCGCAAGCCGCCCAAGACGATCAAGCCGCGCGACAACGTCTTGATCCGTCTCTGCACGATCGAATGTTCGTATATCCAGCCGCTCGACGGCGAGCAGAATCGGAAGTTCGCCGCGGATATCGAGGGTTGGAGCAAGCTGGCCAAGTACCTGTTCATCTGGGATTACACGACCAACTACAACGACTACTTGGGGCCGCATCCGAACCTCCGCGTTCTCGTGCCGAACGTTCGTTATTTCGTCGAGCACGGGGCGATCGGCCTATTTGAGGAGGGAGAAGGCGACGACTTCTGCGAACTGAAGAACTGGCTCCTGTTGCGCGTGATGTGGGAGCCGCACCTCGACGGCGAAAAGCTGATCGACGAGTTCGTGCGCGGCTACTACGGCGAGTCGGTGGCCCCGCTGATCCACCAGTATTGGGATGTCCTCATCGCGCAGGCGGAGAGAACGAAAATCTACCTGGGCTGCTTCGGCGTGAATTCGGCGAAATGGATCGACCTGGCGACTCTCAACCAGGTGACCGAGATCATGAACAAGGCGGTCGAGACGGCGACAAGGGTCTACGGGTCCGATTCCGACGAGCTCCGCCGGTTGCGGAAGTCGAAGATGGGCGTCGACCACGTCTGGCTCAGCCGCTATTATCCGCTGCGGGCCGAAGCGCGCGAGAAGAAGCTGCCGTTCCTCGGTCCCAAGGACCCGTTCGAGGCGGCCGAGGAGTTCGCCCGGCTCTGCAAACGGTTCAAGACGAAGGCGGCGGTCATCTCGCAGGAGAAAAACCTGGCCAACTACTTGGAAGGCTTGAAGGCCGGATTCCTGGCCCAGAAGAATCCGCCGGAAATCTGCCGGGGCATTCCGGAGGACGCCTGGGTCGTGTTCGACGCCCTGTCGTTCAACAACTACCACGACGCGGCGACGATTGTCGACGACTCGGAAGGCTGGAACGGCAAGAGCGTCCGGATGGGAACGAAGGTCGACTGGAACACCAACTATACTCCGCCGGTTCGCGGGAAGTACCGCATCCTCGCCTCGCTCCGCTGCGAGGGAGCGATCAAGGAAGGCAAGCTCGGCTCGTGGGGCGTCTACGACGCGCAGGGCAAGAGAGCGCTCAAGAGCATGACCCTCGACGCGGAGGCGTTCAAGACCGGAGACGGGTCGTTCGACCGGAAGTTCCGCTGGATCGAGCTGGGCGCCGTCGACTTCGTCCCCGGCGCGTACTTCTGGTTCGCCCACGGGCACAATCCCGACCTGGATGCAATCTTCGTCGACCGCGTCTTGCTCATCGCAGCGGAGTGACCCAGCGCCGGGCGCGCCGAGCAGCGCGGCTGGGATCGGGCCTGCGAGCCCGATCGGCTCCGGCAGCGCCGGCAAGCCAACTGGACGTGCACGCAGCGCTTGATTAGCATGGGGGCAGGTTGTCGTGTTGAGGCGAGACGAGATGAGCAGCGATGCCAGCGGCGCGGGCGTCCGGACGGTCGTCCAGTGTTACTCCTTGTTTGACAAGTTTTTTCCGACCTGCGGATTGCTCGACTACACCGAGGGCATCTACCGCGACGACCCCAGCACTCCGTACGAGCAGGCCCAGCAGAACCAGATCAACTACCTTCTCGACGAAGTCCGGTGCCGGCGCGGCGTCCGCATTCTGGAAGTCGGCTGCGGCAATGGGACGCTCCTGGAGGAGGTCCGCCGGCGGGGCGCGGTGGGGACGGGGATTACGATCTCGCCGGAGCAGGCCAACCTCTGCCGGCGCCGAGGGCTCGACGTGCGCCTTCTGGACTACCGGGAGTTGGAGGGGCAGTCGATCGGCCGGTTCGACGCGGTGATCGCCAACGGCGCGATCGAGCACTTCGTGCAGGTTTCGGACGCCGCGGCGGGCAAGGCGGAGGAGATCTACGCGCGGATGTTTCGCATCCTCCACGGGGCGATCGACCCGAAGTCGAGCATCCGGCGGATGGTCAACACGACGACCCATTTCGTCCGCTGCCCGGACCCGAAGAGACTGCTTGCGGGCCCGCTCTTGTTCCGCCCCTTCTCCGACGACTTCCACTACGCCCTGCTGATCCGGAGCTTCGGGGGATTCTATCCCGCCGATGGGCAACTGGAGCGCTGCGCCCGCGGTTTCTTCCGCTTGCTGAAGGCCATCGACGGGACCCGCGACTCGTTCTTCACGTCGGAGGAATGGCTGCGGCGCGTCCGCAAGGCGTTGCGAAGGCCGACGGGATTGAGGATCATGGGCAAGTCGCTCCCGTACATGGTCCGGCATCCGCGGCAGTTTGTCACGATGATCACCTGCATGTTGATCACGCGGTCGTGGAACTGGCAGTTCCGAACCGACCATCCCCCCACCAGGCTCCTCCGCCAGACCTGGGAGTACGAGCCGGCATCGGTTTGACAATCCGGCAGTCGCCGCAAGAGCGGCGACTGCCATTGGCAACGTTCAGGAAAAGGACCTATCCCATGAGACACGTTCCGCACCTCGCCCTGATAACGATCTTGCTCGTGCAGACGGCCGCGCTTCGGGCCGCGGAACCCACTCCGCCGGAGGGCTTTCGCGCAATCTTCAACGGCACGGATCTGGCGGGCTGGCACGGGCTCAATCCGCACAGCGCGGCGAACCTCACTGGCGAGAAGAGAGAGGCGAACCTGGCGCAGCAGCGGGCCGAGTTTCCGCAGCATTGGCGCGTCGAAAACGGCGAGTTGGTCAACGACGGTCACGGCCCCTACGCCACGACCGACGAGGAGTTCGGCGACATCGAATTCCTCATCGAATACAAGACCGTGCCGAAAGCCGACAGCGGCATCTATCTGCGCGGCGTCCCGCAGGTGCAAATCTGGGATTGGAACCAGGTCTTCGATCCGAAAAACCCGACCCGCAGGCCGCACCTGGGCTCGGGCGGCCTGTTCAACAACACGCCGGGCAAGCCCGGCCGCGACCCCCTCGTCCTGGCGGACAAGCCCTTCGGCGAGTGGAACAGTTTCCGCATTCGCCAGATCGGCGACCGCACCTGGGTCTGGCTGAATGACAAGCTCGTGGTGGACGGCTGCGTGATGGAGAATTACTGGGATCGCTCGAAACCGCTGCCCGCCAAGGGCCCGATCATGCTGCAAACCCACGGCGGCGAAATCCGCTGGCGCAACCTGTTCGTCCGCGAGATCAAACCAGACGGACCGGACCGGCCGGCGGTCCGCGTGGAGAAGGACGTGGCGTACCTCGAGCCGGACCGGGCCGAGAAGGCGGACCTCTATCTGCCGCCCGTATTCGAGCCGGGGAAAAAGTACCCGGGCATCGTGATCATTCACGGCGGCGGGTGGACGGGAGGAGACAAAGCCGGCGCCCGCGAGTCGAACATCGGCACCACGCTCGCCGAGCATGGCTATGTCTGCATGTCGATCAACTACGCCTTGGCCAAGGCCGGCGCGCCGACCTTTCCGCAGAACATCCAGGAGTGCAAGCGGGCCGTGCGCTGGCTGCGCAAGAACGCCGCGCGGTTCCAGCTCGACGCCGAGCGGATCGGCGCCATCGGCGGTTCGGCGGGCGGGCATCTGACCGCGCTGCTGGCGGTGAGCGGGCCGGAGGTCGGAATCGATCCGAAGGAAGACGCCGACTACTCCTGCCGGATTCAGGCGGCGGTGCCGCTGTACCCCCATTGCGCCGCCTCGTGGGAGGGCCAGGTGCCGCCGAAACCCTACACAAGCCTGCCGATGTTCGCCAAGCCGCTGGCCGACGCGCCGGCGCTCTGGGACTCCGCCTCGCCGATCAAGCACCTGTCGAAGGACGACCCGCCGATGCTGATCCTGCACGGCACGGCCGACAAGACCACGCCGCTGGACCAGTCCGAGCGATTCCACCAGGCGGCCAAGGAGATCGGCGTGCCGTGCGAGCTGGTGATCATCGAGGGCGCCCCGCACAGCTTCCACCTCCAGCCCAAGCAGCGGGACCTCCGGCCCGTGGTGATCGGCTTCTTCGACAAGCACCTCAAGCCGAACGGGTGAACCCGCCGGCCGGATTTGCATTGCGGGCGGCAGCCGCTTATGATCGTTGGCGTTGGCCGGGCGCGCGGCCTTGATTCGGATCTCGATATCTATGAGCCAGGAGACTGTCGATATGTCCAAGTCCGATCAATTGTCCCGACGTCAGTTCATGGGTAAATCAGCGGTCGCGGGGGTGGCAGTCCCGCTCTATGTCTCCGCCAGTGCGCTGGCGCAGCCCGGAAAGCCGGGCGCCAACGACCGGATTCAAGTCGGCCTGATCGGCGCGGGCGGGATGGGCCGAGCCAACCTGAACAACTGCGCGAAATACGACGACGTGGCGGTGACGCACATCTGCGACGTCTGGAAAGAGCGGCGAGACGCGGCCGCGGCCGAACACGGGGGGAAGCCCAAGACCCACAACGACTACCGCGACCTGTTGCAGCAGAAAGACGTCGATGCCGTGATCATCGCCTCGCCTCCCCACTGGCACGCGATGATGGCGATCGACGCCTGCGAGGCCGGCAAGGACATCTACCTGCAAAAGCCGATGACGCTGCACTATGCCGAGTCGCTGGCGGTCAAGGCGGCGGTCAAGAAGCACCAGCGGATCAGCCAGGTCGGCACGCAGATTCACGCCGGCGAGAACTATCATCGCGTGGTCGACCAGGTCCGCTCGGGCAACCTCGGAAAGATCGGCGTCGCCCGCACGTTCGACATGCTCAACATGGGCGTCGAGGGCGTCGGCAACGACCCCAACTGCGACGTGCCCGCCGGGCTCGATTGGGACCTCTGGGTGGGGCCCGGGCCGATGCGGCCCTGCCATCCGATGATCATCAAGACCTCCGGGACGCATTCCGCCTTCCTGGACTACAGCGGCGGCTGGACGCCCTGCTGGGCCCCGCACATCATCGATTTGCCCATCTGGGCGCTCGATCTGGGAGTGCCGACGATGGTCAGCTCCTCGGGCGGCCGGTACGTCTGCCGGGATGCCGGCGACGCCTACGATACGCAGGAGACGATTTTGCAGTACCCGGGCTTCACGCTCACCTGGATGATGTCGCAGATCAATTCCTACCGCTTCGACCTCAAGGGGCGCGTGGGAATCTACTTCCACGGCCTCAACGGCACGCTCTACGCCGACTATGGCACCCACCAGATCGTGCCCGAAGGCGATCGGATGAAAGACGCCAAGGAGCCGGAGAAGTCCGTCCCCGATTCGCCGGGGCACGAACGCGAGTGGCTCGACTGTGTCCGCAGCCGCACGCAGCCGAGCTGCAACGTGTTTTACCACCACAAGGTGAACGTGCCGATCGTGTTGGGCAACCTGTCGCTGAAGCTGGGCCGCTCGATCCAGCTCGACCCGGTCACGGAGAAGATTGTCGGCGACGACAAGGCCGCCGCGATGGCAGTGCCCGAGTATCGCCAGCCCTGGAAATTCCCAACGCAATACCTCTAAATCGATCTGCGTGATTCGTGGAAAAAGCGGCTGCTGTTCAGATAGCCGCGTGGGTTTGCCCCGCGCTTCGTTACGTACGGGTTGGGCCGCAGCGCAGGAGAGCGCGGGGCAAGCCGAAAGCGGCTATCACGCTCTCATGAATTCCTCCCGGAATCACGCAAGCTCATTTAGGCCGCGCGAACCGGCGGCGGAGTTCAAGGCCCGGATGGCGGGATCGCCTGGCCGTCGTCTCGGGTCATCATCGCCTTGAGCACGGCCGGGTTGATCGTGCTGGAGATGAAGCTCACGGACCCGTCGGCCATGAGGGCATTCACTCCGCCCGGATGCGATTGAGGCCGGCCCGGATTGGCGATGTAGGCGACCGCCTCGTCGACGGTCATGTCGCGGGGTTCCATCCACGAAATTCCCTGGCCGGCGACCTCGATCGCCAGGATCGTGTTCGAGGCGCCGTCGACGATGTTTTGGAGTTTCACGCTCTCGTTGGGCTCGCCGCCGATTGTCCCCTTGCCGACGATCATCACGTAGCTGGTCTCGAACCCGCTCGTGGGGGCAGCGGATGGGCAGACATAGGCGGCCGGTCGGGCCCATTCCAGCGCCCGATTGTTCTCGCTGTCCCAGGGTTCGGAGAAGTCGTACTGATCGTAGGTCGCGCCGGCTTCCAGATAAGGCAAGATGGCAACCCGCCAGCTTCGCATCGGCGCGCCGTCCTCGTTGGTGAGCATCGCGGCCGGAAAGCACTTGTACGTGTCGAGGTAGTTGTGCATCGCCAGGCCGATCTGCTTGAGGTTGTTGGTGCACTGCGCACGCCTGGCCGCCTCCCGGGCCGCCGGGACCGCCGGCAGCAGCAGGGCAACCAGCACGCCGCCACAGACGAGGAACAGGGCCGCGACCACCACCGCAATCGCCCCGGCGGTCGGGCCGGCCGAGGGCCTGACGGCGGCGGGCGGCGGCGCGGGGCCGAAACCAGCCGCCGGAATCGTGATCATCTGGCCGCAAGCCAGGCACGGACCCGTCTGGCCAGCGTACTGGTCGGCGACGTTCGTCTGATGACCGCAGAACGGGCAGGTGAACGGAATCGGCATGATTGGGGCTCCTCGGGGCGAATCGCTTTCAGCCGCCAGACGCCGGCCGGCCGCGGCGCTGCTCCAGCAGGGCAGGCTTGCATGCGGAACAGCGCGAGCCGCGCTCTGAAGACTCCATACCCAACCGGCGTGAAACCGCAATCACGCGGCGGCACTCCTCACGATTCTATACCCTGGTCGCGGAAAACGGCAATCATTTGGCGGCCAGGCCCCCGACTTGCCGTCAGCCGCCGGGCGAGGGACCTCTTTTGACGCCGACCTGCCGGTTATGCTACGATCACTTTGTGATTTTCCCTCGAAACACGCTCCTGGAGGTTGAAGAAATGATCCGGCTTGTCGCGGTGACATTGGTTGTGGCGATGGCGGCCGCCTCGGCGGCTTGCGCCGATCACCCCGTTTCGTTTGAAGTGAAGTTCCTGGCCATCGACGCCAACGAAGGCTGCGACCTGGCCGACTTCGACGGCGACGGCAAGCTCGACATTTCCGCCGGCCGCAACTGGTACCGCAACGGCGACTGGTTCCCGCGAGCCCTGCGGATCATCGAGGACAACGCCGGCTATGTCCGCTCCAACGGCGAGTGGGCCTACGACGTCAACGGCGACGGCCGCCCCGACGTCGTCTCGATGGACTTCATGTCGAAAGAGGTCTACTGGTACGAGAATCCCGGCGGCGAGACGTTGCTCCGCGGCTACCTCTGGCCGAAGCACCTGCTGGCCGACACGGGCTACGCCACGAACGAGGCCTGCTACCTGATCGACCTGGATGGCGACGGTAAGCCCGAATGGTTCTCGAATCAATGGAACAAAGACGTTCCCACGATTATCTGGAAGTTTTCGACCGAGGTCCGCAAGATCGAGGTTCGCAAGGGGCAAAAGACCGAAGTCGTCGATCAAGAGATGCCCACGCTGGTCGGCCACACGATCGGCGCGGAGAACGGCCACGGCGTCGCGTTCGGCGACATCAACAACGACGGCCGCGACGATATCCTCTTCGGGCGCGGATGGTACGAGCGGCCGGCAAGCGGCGATCCGCTCTCGCAGCAGTGGAAGTGCCATCTGGACTGGGAACTGCACGGAAGCTGCCCGATGCTGGTTTACGACGTGGACGGGGACGGCAAGAACGATCTTGTCTGGAGCGACTCGCACAACTACGGCCTGTTCCTCTGGCGAGGCCTCGGCCCGGACGCGTCCGGCAAGCTCCAGTTCGAACAGAAGCTGATCGACAACAGCTTCTCCCAGGCCCACTGCCTCCATTTGGCCGATCTCGACGGCGACGGGGTGGACGAAGTGATCACCGGCAAGAGAATCCGCGCGCATAACGACGGCGATCCCGGCGCCAAAGACCCGCCGATCATGCGCTATTACGTCTGGAATCGGGAAACGAAGGCGTTCGACGCCTACACGATCAACCAGGGCCTGGTGGGCGCCGGAATGCAAATCCGCACGGCGGACATCGACAACGACGGCGACGTCGACATCGTGGTCGCCGGCAAGGAGGGAACGCAGATTCTTTTCAACCAGAGGAAGAAGTGAGAGCGGAAAGCGGTAAATGCCGAATGTCGAAAGTCAAATGTCGAATGTCGAATGAGATTTCGGAAATCGTTCTTCTGCCTGGCGGCTCCTGATGTGTAGCAGGAGGATCGATTGTGCGTAACAGGACAGTCGTGCTTGTCTTCGTTGTCATGACGGCAAGTGCAGGTGCAAGCGCGGAAACACACGATATTGCGCCCGTCGCAGTCTGGAGTTCGACACCGACAGTTCCAGTTGGACAGCAGGCGCTCGACCACTTGATCGATGGAGACTGGGCCACCACGTGTTGTCTTCTCGTCGATTC